>JAFUUG010000593.1 GCA_017483905.1 Bacillota bacterium | reverse complement strand
CTCTTTCTTTCTCCGATATATGCCTCTCACTCTTGATAACACGAAATCTGCTAAACATATGACCGCCCTTATCATCACGAAATGACGGCAGCGAATTGCAGGCAAATTGCAGTACACCATTATACCGATATTGAAACGGCATTTTCCCTTTTATCTCACCGTCAATGACATCTCCGCCCGTAAGTGTCTTGAAAACACTGCTATCCTCTAAATCGCTTGCTTTTTGGTCGCCTACGGAATTTACTCTCTTTCCGGCGAGTCTGCCCGTTGCAAATCTGTCCGGAAGATTTTGTATTGCTACATGTGCCGCATTTTCTTCACCCAAAGCATACACGATAATATTCAGATACTTGCTTTTCCCTGTATCACCTATCGGAGAATGTATAGCAAGACACTTTTTAGGACGGTATCCTTTTATACCCGATATCGCAAATCCAAACCATTCCTGCAAAACAGCAATCTTTTCTTCATCGACGTTTCCCTCATCATCACTGCAAAATGTCCTGATAAAGTTTTCCCACCGCTTACATTTTGCACCCGGATCATACTTGCAGTTAAGCTGCAAAATACTTATATATCCTTTGTTCTCTTTATAAAATTCGCTGTGTGTCTTAAACTCACCGCTTTTTATATCATATATACCGTTACGGAAATTTATAAATTTTTCACCCGTATCAGCGGCATCTATCGGCTTTATTTTCTCCTCATCTGCCGAAAGAAGATTATAGACATTATTCAGCAGATTATCTGTTTGATACGGTGCAGGCACATAGCTTTTTATAAGTGCCTTTACCTCACTTTTACCTTTTTGACGGTAAACACCGTTTTCATAAAAGTAAAAGTCTGCCACATCAAAACCGTGCTGTTTCAGAATAACATAATCCGCTCCCTTTTGTATGCACTGTGCCAAAAGTCCGCCGTTTATCCTTATCTTATCTTTGCTGTTATCGACATAGGGAGCATATCTCGGCTTGATGTTCACATCTGAGAGTATCGATTTCAGTCCATCAGCCGTGCCGCCCCTTTCAAAGTAGTCCGATACATCAGCACCCTTTTCAGCCGTACAGGGTGTATATTTTTTCACGCTGAATGCAAAGTTTTTAAGATCTTTTGCTATCTGTTCAGCAACATCTCTCCCCGGTTCATCGTTGTCTGCCAGTATAATGACCTTTTTCCCACGAAACAGAGGAGCAAATCTTTTATAGTTCTTTTTCCAGTCTCCACAGCCACCCATTGTGACGCAAGGAAACCCTTTTTCGATCATATTGTCGCAGTCTTTCTCACCCTCGACAATATAAATTTCATCGGCATAAAGATTTTCTTTACGGTACAAACATTTTTCAACACCTTTAGGCATACCGTTTATAAATTTACCGTTTATGATATGTCCATACCGTATATTTTTGCCCTTACACCTCAGCTTTACATACTTTCCATAGTCGTATACCGCTTCCAAATCAGGTATATTGTATTCCCAAGTATATGCTTCCTCTGTACTTTCACTGCATATATCTTTCATTTTCAGTCCCAGTGCAGCTATGATATCCTCTGTCCTGCACCCTGCATGACAACATAGTACAATGCCCTGCTTTCGCCCCTCGGAAATGCTTAAACTCGCCTTATCATCTTTATGACAAGGACATCTTGCCTGATAGCCGCCCGAAATTTTTTTAACACCTTTCAGACGGCTTAAAACATCTTTTATATTCATATCAGCTATAACCTCATTACAACATCCTTTTCAGCTATTATAACAGGTATTCCTGTTTCTTTTTCTATCCTCTTTTTAAATCCTTCTGCATTACTGTGGTCGTTACTTAAATGTATAAGCATTATACCTCTTACATCTCTCAGATTGTTTGCCTTAAGAGTATTTACACAAGTATCAATGCTCATATGTGAATTTAAAATTCTCTTCTTTCTGTTTATAGGGATATTATCCAAATCAAGAAGTTCTTTTGAATAATTACATTCAATCATAATATTATTCAAATTCCTGAACTTATTCGGTAAATAATATGTATCTGTTGCAAACATCAAATTCCCAAAATCTCTATGATTTATAAGATATCCTACAGGCTCTTTGCAATCGTGTTTTGTATCAAACGGCAATATCTTATATTCTCCGACTTTGAAAATACTTCCCGAATATATCTCCTGTAAATATGGGCTGTTTATATTCAAAACCTCTTTCGTTCCTTTTGACAAACAACACCTTATACCGCTCTTCAGATATTCGTTTATATATCGACTGTGATCCTTATGCTCATGAGTAATAATACACCCGCATATTTTACTCATATCATAATTCAATTCTTTCTTGATATACGATAATCTCACTCCTGCCTCGATAATAAGACAGTAGTTATCAGTTTCTATCAGATATCCGTTTCCGCTGCTTCCGCTTGCCAAAACTTTTACAGTACTCATATCTTAAAAATTCGGTTCTTCGGGTGTATTATTTAAATCATCATCATCGGAAATGTTTTCAAATCCTATTTCTTCAACATTTGCATTCTCTCTTATTTCTTCAAAAACTCTGTTTTCGTATAATTCGTTTTCGTCTGTATAATCTATAATTTCATCCTCTGAAGGTATACCCATCAACAGGTCGGGACAGTTTGTATTTCCAAAGAATGATGCCGCCCTATATCTTAACATAAGTTCAGGCATTGTTTGCCATTTACTTCCGCTTTTTCCGTACCACCCTTCTTTTTTTGCCATTTCAATGGTGATAACAGGACCCGTTACAATCTCATTATCATGCGTTTTTGCCCACGCATAGCAAGACGTTTTATCATCGTTAAATGTAAACTGTAACGGTGTCGCATACCTCCTGCTCTGATTTATAAGTGCAATTATAAATTTACTGCTCCAACTCGGTTTATTGTACACTATGTAAATATTCTGCATTACCATAAGAGGTGACATCTTGCATCTGGCAGCCATATCAATAGCTATAAGGCAACTTCCGTCATTGCCCTGAAATTCCTTTGGAACTAAAGGACTTCTCGAAAAACTTTTTGCAAGCGTAAGTGCTCCGTTAAATAATTCCTGTGAACTGTAAATACCACCCATATCAGGTACAACAAATTCTTTTTCCTTTTTGATCACTTCATTTCCCATAATCAAGCAACTCCTTTCGTTATTTCAATAACTTTTACATCTTCATTTTTTTCTTCACCAACGACCTTTAAATATATCGTCTGACAATCAAGTTTAAGCGGACTGTTTACAGTTTCCTTATTATCTATAAATACCGGCACTTTAACATCATAAAATATCTGCAAGGCATTTATAATATCAAGTCCTGCATTGACTTTTCCTGCACCATTCAGATCAGAATAAGGCACACCATTTATCATAGGCTCACAACATTCTGTAAAGCCTCCGTTTATCTGATAATCATATAGCTTAAATTTTACAATACCAAATCTGTCATTTACTGCTTTATCGAGAATATCTATTTTTATCTTTGTAAAATCCATTATAATTTCTTCTTCCCTTTCAATATCCGCAATAGCTTGTGCTTTTTGCTTCATATCATCTTCAAGCTCAGATAATCTTTCTTTTGCCTTTTGAGCCGCAATAATATCACCTCTTTCGGTTTCAAATTCCATAATTTCATTTTTAATTTTTTTAATTTTCTCTTCTTCTTTTGACGTATCAACAATATTACTTTCAAGCTGTTCTTTCAATCCGCTTATCTCATCAGAATACACCTTATCGTCAAACACAGGTACAAATATATTTTTTAAAGGACTATTTTTAAATTCTTCAAGCTGATTTTTATACAATTCATTTTTTGTAGAATATCCCGATATTTTTTCTTCACATTCTTTTATCGTTTCAGAAAGTTTAATGCCTTTATCATTTATCTCCGCAAGTCTTTTTGCCCTTGCCTCATTATGTGCTTTTCTTTTCTCTTCATATTCATTCTGCTTCGATTCAAGCATATCCTTTTCCCATGCTCTTCCACAGCAAGGGCATACCGTATCAGAAAATTTAGGAAATACATCAGAACGTACCTTTTTATATTCTTCTCTTAAACTATTTTGCCTTTCTTTTGCAAAAGAAATATCATTCTTTAATTCTTTTATATTCCTTTCACCCGATGCAATTTTTGAATTTAATTCCTCAATATTTCTTATGCGTTCCGACTTCATTCTGTCATTTTCAGATCTTATTTCTTTTACTTTGATATTATGTTCCATCCGAGCTTGTTCAAGTTCTGTTTCTTTTTTCTTTATTTCGTTTTCAAGTTCAATATTACCGCCGCCATTTTTAATTATTTCTATTTTCTTTTCAAGATCATACAGACATTTTTTTGATTCGGATATATCACTTTCAACATCTTCGATATCTCTTCCACTGTCACTTATACTTTGCATTACCTCATCGATTCTCGGAGGCAATAGTTCGATTTCTTTTTTTAATTTACTCTTTATTTTTGCAAGTTCCTTTGCCCTGTCCGATACACTTTTCCCACTTTCGATAATGCTGATGATATCTTCTTTTCCATACTTTTTTGCCACCGATATATCATCATCAATATCCGCCATTTTCATCAATATTTCTCTCTGCTGCTGTGTTTTCAATCCTACAAAAGAAACCGGATTTGTAACAAGTTTAAATATTTCTTCATCGACCCATTCAGCAATACGAACATTATACTCACTCATTTTAAGCGGCACATTATCTATTTCATATACTGTCTCATTTCCTTTATACACTTCTTCCGTTTTGCCTTTTTCAGTCTGCCATTTTTCCCTCAATGTGCGGGATAATGTTTTTTCTCTTCCTTCAATCTCAACAACAGCCGTAACATTATGTTCTATCCTATGTATCTCATTCCCGTCTTCATCAAGTGTCTTTATCCCGAAGTCTTTCTTACCCTGACTATCCTTTCCGAACAGAAGCCACAGAAACGCATCAAAAAGGCTTGTCTTACCTGTTCCGTTTTCGCCGATGACCTCATTTATTCCATCAGAAAAGTATATTTCATATTTCCTTATACCTTTAAAATTCTTAAGAGATAATCGTTTAAGTAATATCTTCATTTGTTATACCTCCTATTTTCCCTCTTTCAGAGGGGTTGACATTTTTCGACATTTATACTATTATTATCTTGTAATATTTGTTGTCCCCTCTTTTATCTGTGGCTTTCGAGAGGACAATTCATGTCCTCTCTTTTTTTCAGCTTCTTTTTGAGAGGGCATTTTTTATGTTTTCCAAAACTTTTATTTTTTCGTTTCTGCGGCATCTTTTGCACCGTGCGCTGTTTTTCTCGGCACAAACCCTGCACCTAACACCCGCATAATCTCTTTCAAGTACCTTTCCGCAAGATACACATCTGTGTTCTTCTTTATGCTTATCGTACCGCTTTTTTTGGCTTTTTGCCCTTGTTTTTTTACATTTGCTGCAATATATACTTTCCTCGGTAGGTGTTCCGCATTGTACGCATCTGCCCTCTGCTTTTAGACGGTGGTATCTTTGTTTCATCGTTTCTGTCATCTCCACTCAACTCCTATATAATCTAAAACCATACCCCACCCATATTTTTCACCATTTTCGTCTTCACAACATTTTGTCATCCAGTACTCCCATTCCTTAGGATTTGATTCTCTCAGTCTATCAAAGCGATGCGGTCTTTTTTCAATATGTATACCAAATCCACACATAGAACAGCCTGTTCTCTGTGCTTTTGTCGTATATAGCTGTCCATTTTCATCTCGTTCAATAGTCCCGTATATTTCCGGTATAGGTACATTCAGATCAAGTGCAAGCTGCAAAAGGTCTTGCCGTGTAAATATAGCAAAGGGGCAACTTCTGACCGTTGTTTTCCCGTAATAGTTACAGCCATTTTTCATCAAACCTTTTTCTCTTTGTCCTCCCTCACTCGCCATAAGTCCTAAATACGGATAACTGTTATGTTCTTTTGCCCAATCATCAGCCGGCTTTTCTTTCATGTAGTAGCAACACCTGGACGACACTTTAAACTTTGGGGCTTCTCTTATATCAAGGTCAGGTCTATGATTTTTATAGTTCCCACCGAATATTTTTATCCACTTATCAGGCAATTTTATCCTATCACTATGCTTATATCCACCTTGTTCACCCATGTCTCCTGTCATTATCGCATGGATGAAAGTTGTTTTTTCTGCTTTTGGGTTCAATAGATAGCTTATTTTGTTTGCCTTTTCTTTGCTAATAACAGGAAATCCCAATTCCCTTATAACTTCTGTTTTTGTCTTATATGGCTTGATAGCTTTTACTCCGAGTTCTTTATGTATCTTTATAATACTTTTATCCTCAAGACAAGATACTGATACAGCAGGCACATTAATTCCGATTTTCTTCAAAAATAACATCAAGGTTATGCTGTCAAGTCCGCCGACTGATACATGACAATTTGCGTTATATATATTTGAAATTGTATCATAGAACTCTCTTGCTCTTCTTTCGGCAAGTATTATTTTATCCTCATAAGGCAGCCCTTGCTTTTGCTTAAATTCACCTATATTCATTTTATTTTCATTCCCTTCCGAAAAACATCCATGCAACAACTACTACTGCAAACCACAGCAATAACCACTCACCGCCATAGTGCAGC
Organism: Bacillota bacterium; assembly: GCA_017483905.1. Lineage (GTDB taxonomy): Bacteria > Bacillota > Clostridia > Lachnospirales > CAG-274 > RGIG4831. The sequence continues at coordinate 12,041 of JAFUUG010000593.1, read as the reverse complement.
TCACAGCCCCGTTCGATATAAGTCTGATATACTATCTCAGGCATAACAGCTGCCAAAACGACATTCAGTATCAGACTTATTCCCAGTCTGAATTTGTATGTATTCATTTTATTTTTTACTCCTTTCATTCCGTATCTACATAGTACAACGCTATAGTTCTATCAAATTTCAGCATATAATCTCCCGAATGAGTTACTGCCCAGTTGAAAAGATCTTTATTGCATATCCCTGTGTATACATTTTTCCTTGAATTCTTATACAATTTGTAACCTACCATTTCACTCATTTCCTTAAAGTAAAGCCTTTCACCCAAAATCGCAACTGCCAAATATCCTGTATGTGTTATCTTTTTATCAGCATTATTTCTGAAAGTGAACCGAACTACATGACGGTCATTTCTTCCTTTAGTTTTGGATATTCCCGCCGTAATGCTCACATCTTCATCACTTGCATATGTAAATCCCCGATTTTTTATAATAAAATCTAATTTATTTTCTTGCATAATTATTAATCATCCTTTCGTTTCCTCATTTCCTCTACTTCATTCTCTGTCAGTTCTCGTCCGATAACCTTTTCAAGCATATCCTTATATACAAAATATTTATTATAAAAAGGATTTCTTGATACAAGACCAATAGGCAATCCGTCTACTGTCATCAGCTTATACATCTGCGGCTTAGTCATTCCCAAAAACTTTGCCACCTTATCATTTTTCAACAATATCATATCTCATCATCTGCCGTTCTAATAAATTTAATTAATTATCCATTGTTTTATCGTTACATTTCTCACTTATCCCAAAATAAAAGTTATGCCCCGTAATTTTCTTTAGTGGAAATCCCAACTCCGCCATATGCCATTTAATATCTTTACGCATTATGTCATGATATTCTTTGAGATAAGCTTCCTCGAAAACAGTCTTGCTTACTCTGCCCTTTGCCTCAATATTGAACTTACTTTCAACAAACAGCATCAGCTTCTCATCTGCATCTTTAAAATCAAAATTCTTGAACTCTTCAAAGTTGAAATCCTCACACTTTGAAAATATGTAATCCAGCCTCGACCTCATATGCACCGGACAGCGGCTGTAAATTTTGGCTATCTCAATAGCCTGTTGTATCGTCAGCATTTATCATCACCCCGATCTGCTTCATCAGCCACATAATATTCTTTTAATAACTTACCTGTACCATGTTTAAAAATTCTTATAAAGTCAATCTGCTCCGCACGTTCCCGACTAAGTTCATCTATAACTCTTTTTATAGCCTTAAGATTTGCAATACCTACGCAACTTGCATTGACCTCGTATGTATCCCACCCAATGTCCTTGAAATGCAAAGCAACATCGTACTTAAATAACTGATTCATATAATCACTCCATTTCAATCAGCCTTATTCTTTCCTGCGATTTCCAACGCACTCGCCGCACCAACACCCATAAAAACGACCTGTTTTCGTTCTTCTGGTGTGATTCTACCCATTTTATCAAGCAAAGTTGTAACTCCGTCAGCTGCATCTGCGCAGCCTTTTTCTGCAAGTATCCTCAATAACAAATCTGATTTCATAAAATCACTTCCTCTCTTTTAAAATAATCAGTATGCACACACAAAATATCAGGTGTGATACATCACCGATAATTTCAATAATATCAATAAAATTAATATCCATACCCTTGACAATGAGCAGGAAAAAACATATAATATTTGTAAGGTTTGGGGCTTTCGCCCCTTGCCTCTACCCTATCATCTTTGCGATAAGTGTTATTATTGCGCCGATGAGGGTTATTATTGCGGTAATGAAAGCTATTTTTGTTGGTGTGTCATTACCATTCTTTGAGCTCATAACGATTATGTAAGTGGTGTTTACTTTTCGTTGTGAGTTCTTTCTTTTATGCTTTTCCCTGCTCATTGTCTTTCACCTCCTCTCTTGTTTTGTTCTTACAAGTATATTATACAACAATAATGTGTTTATGTCAATAGTAAATACACATTTTATTTGTAATTTTACAAATAATTTTTGTTTTTTACTTAAATATCACAAATTTTAAGTGTTATAGTCTATTTTTAACAGAAAAAATAATTGACAAATACACATTATTGTTGTATTATTATGTTATAGAAAGGTGGTGTAATTTATGGACAAAAGACAATTAAGAGGACAAATCCTTAAAGATTTAAGAAAATCTAAAAATTTAAGTCAATCCGAATTGGCTACAATGCTTGACATAAAACAACAAGCATACCAACGCTATGAAAATGGAACATCTGAACCTAATGCCGACAGAATTGAATTGCTCGCCGACTTCTACGGAGTAACAACTGACTACCTTTTAGGAAGAGAAAAACCAAAAGAAGAGGACATAGTTGACGTGCTTGCTCGTGAATTGAGATTATCAAGTATAGAAATGACTGTAATAAGAGCGTATCTCAATACCCCGAAAGAATACCGAGAGGGATTTGTAAAAGCATTCTGCAATGAAGTAGATAGGCATATATCAAACACAACAGACGATATCCCACCCGAATATCAAAATATGTCTGTATCGGAATTGGAAGAAAAAAGAGATTTGCTTGATGAGGTTATTGAAAAGAAACAGGCATTATCTCATTCAGACGAGCCTACCGACAGCGGAATAAACACCGCTTGAATAACTCTGTACCCTTGAAACATAACACACAAATTTACAATTTTAAAAGAAAGGATTGATTATATGGCTTATCTTAATTTAAGTATTGATGACACAATCAAAAAAAATGCAGAAAAGGCTTGTGCCGATATGGGATTATCTATCTCAACCGCAATAAATATGTTTTTGGTAAAACTCGGTAATGACCGTTGTATACCATTTGAAGTATCAGCCGATCCTGACCCATTCTACAGTAAAGAAAACATTGAAAGGCTTGAAAAATCTTACAACGATATTAAAGCAGGTCGAACAACAGAACACGATATAATAGAGGTATGATATGAAAAAATTATGGATTGATAGTGCATGGGAAGATTATGTACATTGGCAAAAAAATGATAAAAAGACTTTAAATAAAATAAATAAGCTACTGCAAGATATTGAAAGAAACGGATACGAGTGCATAGGCAAACCTGAACCCTTAAAGGGAAATCTTTCGGGATTATGGAGTGTTCGAATTGATGAAAAAAATCGACTTGTCTTTAAAATTATGAATGATGTAATAGAAATCGCACAATGTGGCTCACATTATCGTGACCACTAAAAATTATAGTAGTCATGAACATTTTGCCAATATTGGCTAAACGATATAAAAAAAATTCCCCTGTGCGACCAACACAGGAGAACAAAATTTAAAATCATTTGTGAAATGATTCTAAACAACCACAATCATATTATATCATTCCACATTCGATTTAACAATATAAAATTCCCAAAATATCATAAAAAAATTATCTGCCGTTCTCCGATAGAAAGGAGAACACGTTATGAGAAGAGAAAATGGCACAGGAAGTGTCTATAAATTATCAGGAAAAAGAAGTAAACCATTTGCGGCGGCAGTATCATATTACGATGAAACAGACCGCTACAAATTAAAGCAACGCACCATCGGTACATTCCGCACGAAAAGAGAAGCCCTTGCAGCTCTCGACCGATACAATGTAGAGCGAGGACATGAAACCACAGTCGGACAGCCTCAGATCACTTTTGAGCAAGTATTTGAAAAATGGTCAGAACGCTATCTCGATAGTGGCTCAAAATCCCGAAAAGAATCATACATCGCTGCTTATAAAAAATGTGAATCATTGTACAAAATGCCCATTTCAGAAATAAAATTAAGGCATCTTCAATCCGTCATGGATGAATATAGTGGAACAAGCCGTTCAACGCAAAATAATTTAAAAGTACTTATGTCTGCTATATTTGAATATGCTGTTAAATATGACTATATAGAAAAAGATTACAGCAAATTTGTAGAATTAGGCGAAATATCTAAAACAAAAGAAAAACAGATATTTACATCCGAGGAGATAGAAAAATTATGGAGCATGTCTGATGATGACACAGCTGCTATAACCTTAATATTATTATACACAGGCTACCGAATTACAGAATTGCTTGAAATGCCTATCAAAAACATTAATCTTGATGAAGCCTACACTATTGGAGGCAAAAAGACACAAGCAGGTAAAGACAGAATTGTACCTATTCATCATAAGATATTACCCCTTGTAAAACGTATAATGGAAAAAAGCAACTATGATGTGTTTTATATCTATTCGTATGCAACATTTAATAGCAATTTTAATGTTCTTATGAAAAAATTAAAAATACATCATACAATTCACGAAACGAGGCACACATTTGCATCCGCTCTTGATTCGGCAGGAGTACCTGAAAGTATATCGAAACGATTACTCGGTCATTCATTTCAAGATATAACACAAGATGTATACATTCATAAGACTATAACTGAATTAAGAAATGGCATTGAACAAATAAAATTTTGTCAGTAGTTTGTCAGTAGTCGCATACTTTCGTACAGTTTCGAGGTCTTAAATTTTTCGGTGAAAACAAGGCTTTTAAGCTGTTTTCACCGTTTTCGTATATATCTGCCCATTATATGTGAACTCCATCCCTTCACCGATAACACAAGACCCGCCGTCACCTGTATATTTACATCGCTGTGACCAGATATTTTGTATGAAACTTAAAATTGGCGGCACATCGTTTAAACCCGGATATATGTACTTTTGCGTAATATTTTCGGTTGCCTCATCAAATTTTTTGAAATCTGCGGCATCAGCTCCGTGACAATCTGCAAAATAATAAGAAAAATAATCCCAAACTTCAACGTAACCACCATATTTGCCGATAATCATATCAAATTCATAAGCTCTTTCCGGATCACACTTTGCTTTAACGCCTATATATGGATTACCAAACGGATTCTTCTGATAATCTTCCGTTGTAATCTCTTCACCTTTCCTAACACCGCAGCGTAAACCGTTGTAAAAAAAATCTACATCTATTTTTTCGTTTTTGGCAAATTCAACGCATTCATCAACAATATATTGATTTTGTCTTTTTACCTTATCGCTGATCGCCTCATACCAAAGTTGTTTCTTTTCTTCCCGGTGAGGATTTCTTTTCTTATACTCAGCAAGAAAATCATACAATTGCGGGCGTATAGAATCAAAATCACCGCTTCGGACAGCCTTGCAGAATTTAATCTTGAATACTTCTTTTTCTTTTTGATTTCCAATAAAATTATCATCAATAAATTTCAGATCCATTTTTACCTCCATAATAACCACCTTAATAAAATAAGGGCAAATATATCTTTATCAATATATCTGCCCTCAAAACTCAGTTTAACTGCTCCTCCCTACATTATCAAAAAATTTTGACGGTTCTTCCTTGAAAATAAAAGCATGAACATATCTTGAATAATAACCGCCGATATTTTTCATCTTGTTATTTTCGATTATGTACTCCTCTTTTGTGAGTTTTGGAATGATCTTCACAAGCCAAATTTTTTCGCCTGTTTTGCTGTGTATACTTTCCTCTATAGCATATCTGCTGCCGTCCATTTCGCTGACGGAAATATTTGCTTCTCCTTTTTTCGTTCGCAAAACTTTTTTTACAACTTTTTCAACCTGATAAGGCGTTTTCACCTCTTCCAGCCTACAAAATGCAATAGCTCCATTATTTATCCACTTTAAGAACTTATCGCCGAATGTACCCCAATGATTGCTTCTATTTGCCATACCGGTACATTCCTTCGTCAACTTGCCATTAAGTTTATACGCAGAGTAGTAAACTTTTCCGTTGCAGATGTTTTCATGAATTCGATAAACCATACCCTTGCCGCACCCATGATTAAAGCTTGTTTTCAGTATGAAATGCTGTCCATCTTTTATTTTTCCTTCACACTCTATAGCTTTTATCTCTTTTTTATACTTTGTTACAGTCACTTTTTCATATACAGTACTGTCACCGTCCCCGATCAGCCCACCGCATAAAGTATCGATCTTGCCGATAAAATCTTCAAAAGCCTTACTTTCTTTTTTTCGCTTTTCAAGATATTCAAGTCGATACTTTACAGCATTATCAAGTGCTTCCTCACTGCTGTAAAATCCTCGCATTTTTTCTTTGAGCCGCTCTTCTGTTTCGCTAAATTCGGGATCATCATACGACATTATATTTGCAAATTTAAGGATACCGCTGCCCTTTTCAATGATTATCCCGTCTTTCTCAATATGCCAATTACACCTCGGCGGATTTGCCATGTGAGCCGGTATAATTTCTTTTACGGGTCGGTTATCGCTTTTGTCAATATTGTCCTTCAATTTCTCTTTCAAATGCTCTATTATCCTTGCAGAACTCTCCTCCTCCGATACTGAAGCTCCTCTGTCTGTAGTCATAGCTTCAAGCTTTCTGATTTTGGATATTATAGCTGCATTATCAGCCGATACCGACTCAGAATAGTCCTTAATGACTTTTTCCGCCTCTGCTCGATGAACATTAACGCATAACACAAATCCGTTTTTTGCTGCTATGCCATCCCAATATGCCGGATCAAAATAATCTACCATAGAATCCGATTTATCGGGTTTGTACCCAAAAACTTGCCAGCCATCGATCTTCATAAGTCTATGTGCTATATTGACAAGTGCGTCACGATATTCCCAATAATTGGACATTAATAACCACTTCCTCTCAGTTTTCCAAAAAACAATTTTCCTCATCAAGTTCGTCGGAATCCGGAACATACTCAAGTATACTCAGCGGAATTTCATCAATATGCTCTTTGGCATATTCGATAGCTTTCTTAAGATCGTAGGAATCGGGAACATCAATGCACGAATTATAACAAGCTGAGCAAAAAACAGTTACCGCTAATTTTGCCATAACGATTCCCTCCCATTTATTTTTTTATTTTCCTCGTAGATAGTCAATTCATCTGCCGCAAGTTCACAAAACTTATAGATTCTATCTTTGCCAATTCCTATTTTTTATTTTTGTCCATAATTGACCTCCGAGTGGATAAAACTTATTATGTAAGCTTTTTTCTTTTTTTGTACTCACTCCAGTTTTCTTTTTTATATCGCCTCCCATAAACATACCTTTGAGCAAACTCCTTTTGTAATTTTGTCGGGACATCACCCCCTTCAAATTTTCTTTCCACCTGTGCGTATATATTGAAATTTTTGCAGATATTGTGAAGATACTGTACTCTGTGATCCGCATCATCCAAATCATCTCGAACAAGCAGATAAATAAAAACTCTGCTCTTTGATATTCTGTACTTATCAAAGAGCAGAGCCAATTTTTCAAAATATTTAAGCTGATATTCAGTATCGCAGCTAAATCGAATAAATCTTATCCATTTGATTTTAGAGAGTATTTTACAAATATCATCATCGATCAAACGTATATCCATACCTTGATTTATGTCAAGTCTGTAATCTGTTGCCGACAGCTCTTCAAGCTGCTTGATACCATATTCAATAGAAAGTATATTATTATCCATTAAAACAAGTTTTTTTGTATCATTTCTGACGATATCTTCCCATCTCATATATGCCCGTATTGAACCCTCTTTTTTGGGAACACAACACCATTCACAATTATTCGTACACCCTCGTGTCAAAAATCCGACAGCATAATCACAATTTGGGTATATACTATAATCGGGAAATGCCCTATCAATGACAGGATCCAATTCGCTGTATAACCCGTAGCCTGTTCCTCCCTTGATCGTATTACTCGGTAAGAATTTATTTTCCGGTGTAAAACTGAATACCTTGCTCGAATATACTTTGTCATATACTCTGTTTGGCTCCCACCATTCTACGATATTCCCAAGCCTCTTATGATAAGCAGATAATTTCATCAAAGCAAGATTCGGGAATGTTTTCTCAGGCATATGATCTTTTTCTGCATCGTGTATTCCTATATATAATGACATTTACTTCACTTTTTCCATAGACACACAAGTATCTATATATTCTTTTTATCTAATAAAAACAGAGCCGTCGATAGGACTGCCCATGTTTTTAAAATTTCCATTTGATTTCCAAATTTCCTTCACTGTCAACAATAATAATATCTATTAGTTTATCGATCGTTTCTCGGTCGATATTTTTTATATTTTTGTATTCATCGAATAAACTACTGCTATCATGATCATATTTTTTATAGTCTTGCCTCAGCCTTGCCAATTCATTTTCAAATTTCTGTATTCTTTCATCGAATTCTGCGTTCCTTTTAGTATATTCCTCCGATGTGAGTGTCTGAGCCGCATATTTTTCAAACAGATCAAACTTCTTCGTTTTTAATCTTTCCACTTTTGCTTCTGTGGAGGTGATTATTTTTTTATGATCTGTTTTATTCTTTTTGGCACTATTTAATATTTTTCTTTTGATTTCGTTTTTTTCAACAAGTTTATTAAATTCATCTAAAACACACCGTATTATATCATCTTCTTTTATATATTTCTCAAAGCATTCCAAATCAGATAAGTATCTTCTACTTTTGCAAAAGTAATATATTGTTTTTCCGGTTTTTACTGCATAATTATGACTACAAACTTTACATTTAAGTTTTCCGGAAAATAAATAATGTTTTACAATACTCGATCTCTTTTTATAGCTCTTTTTTCTAATTGAATTAGCACAATAGAAGATTTCTTTTTCAATTATGGCTTCATGTGTATTCTCTTTAACGATCGGAGTACATCTTACACTTTTAATTCCTCTAGCTGCTTTAATATTTTCGCTTTTATGGTAAACCATATTTCCTATGTATACTTCGTTCTTTACTATAGACGAAACATTACCTAAATTCCAGAACGAATTTTTAAATTCGTTATATACTTTCATATTTAAATGTACTTTAGGTGATGGTATGTTTTCTTGATTTAATCGTTTGGCAATTTCTGTATAAGTCATGCCGGAAATTCGCATATTAAAAATTTTTCTGACTATTTTTGCGGAATCTTCATCGATTTCTATTTTGTATTTATTTTCTTTTGAACGTTTATATCCGTATGGAGGATAAGTACACATATATAATCCTTTCTTGTGCATTATTTCTTTTGCTGCCTTTATATTTTTACCCATATTAATGCTATAATACTCATGCATAATATTTTTAAATCCGATCTCAATATTTGCTGCACTCTCCGCATATTTGGAATCAAAATTGTCATTTATGCTGATAAATCTGATACCAAGAAAAGGAAATATGTATTCCAAATAATTTCCGGCTTCTATGTGGTTGCGTCCAAACCGTGAAAGGTCTTTTACAACAATGCAGTCTATACTGCCTTCTTTTGCACATTCCATCATTTTTTTAAATTGTGGACGATCAAAATTTAATCCGCTATAACCATCATCGATAAATTCAAGGTATTGTGAATTACACAACTCTGTATTTTCCTTAATATATTTCTTTATTAATGTTCTTTGATTTGAAACACTTTCACTTTCCGCTTTTATATCGTTAAAATCACCATCATCATTGGAAAGTCTGATATATGCGGCAACTATGTATGCACTTTTATCCAATTATATCCCTCCGCCAAAAAAATCCGAAAAGTTCGGTATTATCTCTACACTTCCGTCTTTATCTATACTAATTTTTTTAATAAATAAATTCAGCAGCAATCTATTTACATCATCTTGCGAAAAATTTTTGATAAGCTTTACTTTATTATTCAACGCCCAATTATTATATCCGAGATTTTCCATATCATTAAGTTTTCTTTCTAAATTTTTCTTTTTTGTATTCATTTTCTCATTTTCAAATAAAAAATCATTTTGAGATATGAATGCGTTTGAATATTTTTCAAACAATATTCTCTTTTTTTCGTTTATACTCTTTATTTCATTTTCGATAGCTACTTTAATATCCTTTATTTCATCGATAGCCAATTTATTAAATTTATTCAAAAACAAAGATTTACTGTAATTTAAATTAAATATATTTAGCATAAAAGTATAAATCACATTTTTTAAATTTTTTGCATATATTGTTTTTTTGTTTTTACATACTGCATTTCCGTAATGTTTATAATTCTTACAAAAATACTGTTGCTCACAATTTCTAACAACAACTACCGAAAGAGCTATACCGCATTCTTTGCAAAAAACTTTTCCCGAAAAGATATTTTCTCTTTTAACTTTCTCTTTTTTGCCTTGAGGTGTTATTTTATTAAACATTTTCTGAACTTTCTCAAATGTTTCTTTATCAACTATTGCTTCACAAACATTTTCATTTATTATCCATTCACTTTTATCTGTTGCCACAGCCTTATGCGAAGAAATAGATTCTTTTTTTGTTTTTCCTGCAATGTATGTACCTATGTATATGTAATTTAGCAGTAAACTTCTAATTACATTACCTGACCATTTTCGTTCCGATATTTTTTTATTTTTAATCGATTTAAAATAATCTGCCGGAGTAAGAATATTTTCGTTATTTAATTGCCTTGCAATATCGACAATCAACATTCCTTCTGCTCTTAATTTAAATATTCTTTTTATTATCGGAGCTGTTTCCGGATTTGGAATCAACTTATATTTATCATTTGGATCTTTTATATAACCATATGGAGGATGGCTATAAAAGTATTTGCCTGCAAGTTGCTTTGATCTTAATGCCGCTTTGACTTTCTTGGATATATCTCTTGCGTAAAATTCATTTGCGAAATTTTTAAATGCAATAATAAGTTCATCATTATTCAATGAAATTGTATCAAATTTATCACTTATAGATATAAATCTAATATTTAAATATGGGAAAATTTTTTCTATATAATTACCCGTTTCAATAAAATTTCTTCCGAAACGTGATAAATCTTTGACAATTATACAGTCTATTTTACCACTTCTTACATCTTCCATCATCTTTTCAAATCTGGGGCGTTTAAAACAAACACCTGTTTCTCCGTAATCGGTGTATATTTCTGTAAGATTCAGATCACTTCTCTGCTCTGTAAATTCTTTTATCAACTCAATTTGATTTTCCAAGCTTTCCGCATTGTTATCCGTTATGACCGAAAGCCTTGCATAAGCAGCCACATTATAAATTTTTTCCTTATCCCTTTTTACATCAATATTGTTTTCGTTTTTTTCGGGTTCTTTATTAAAAAGCCTTTTCCTTGATTTCCTTGCCATATTTTCACCTACTCATTACAAATTTGATCTTTCAAGCATAACATCATAAGAATTTTTCAAGAAAGAAAAAACAGCATCAAACTCATCTCTATGGTTAAATATTATTTCTATTTTGTTGCCCTCATGTACAATAATTTTCTCTATAAACACTACGACCGCATTTCTGTTTAATTCAGCTATATTTCCGTAATTGATAAATTCGTCCATCCACGAATTCTTTTCCTCATTACTTTTGAGAAGTTTTTTTATATTATTTTTTAATTCGACTATCCTATGTTCAGCCAAAGATATTTTTTCATCATATATTCTGCTGAAATCATTATAGTCATTTTTATTTATCAGTCCCTTTGCACAGCTTTCGGCAAGAGCTGACTTATGCGACTTGTAATCTTCCAAAAGTTTTTCGGTATTTCCAATCTCTTCATTTGCAAGTTCTATTTCAGACGGCTTAAGCTTTAATTTGCTTACGATATCAAGTGCTGTACGAATATCACAGGTTCTGTCTATGTGTGACCTTATAGATATAACAACACATTCCGCAAGTTCCTTTTCATTTATCCTATGACTTGTACATTTATTTTTATCTTTTAACTTTGTTGCACATGTGTAATATACATACTCCCGTCCATTTCTGAACACACGCTTTCTTACGAGATTTCCGCCGCAGTCCGAACAAAACAGTTTCCCGGAAAAAAGATAGACCTTTTCCTTTCCCGGAGGTGTTTTTGTATCATACCGAAAAAGACCGTTTACTATATCAAATCTTTCTTTTGATATGATCGCCTCATGATTATTTTCGATCACGATCCATTCATCTTCGGGTTTAACAAATCTCTTTTTGATTTTATAATTGGGCGTTGTCGTCTTCCCTTGTACCAAAGTACCGATAT
>JAFUUG010000592.1 GCA_017483905.1 Bacillota bacterium | reverse complement strand
ACAATACCGGGCAGTGTGGAGAATATAGGAACCGATGTTTTTTCCGGGTGCGACCATATTAAAGATGTGTATTTATATGCAGATGGTACGGAGAACTCAGAAGTAGATCTGAATAATCTGAGCATTGGTTCGGGAGCAAAAATCCATGTCAGGTCAGATGATGTGAATAAATATATAGATAAGTATCCCGAAATGGCAGAGCAGTTTTTAAGTGATTTGAAAGAGAGCGCAAAGGATGCAATAAATCAGAGATTGAGCGAAGAATATTATTATGCACAGGGAAATGACGGCGGCGGAGATGCTGACAAGACTTACGTTATATATGTTTTTGGCGGTGATATTGAGAATACGGACTATATAAAAATAACAGATATCGGCGGAACGGAAGATTTTAAGGCAAAAGGCAGTGATGAGGTATTGAAGATAGAGAAAGTATACAAGAAGATACAATTTCCAGACAGGTCAGTGCTTGATGCAGATGAACTGGCAGGAGATGGAAAATATATCGTTGCCGTGCAGCTTGATGCGGCGGTAGTGCCAAGTACGGAGAAATTTAAGTTTGTGCCGGTGGCTTCGGAATAATTGAACGGAGGGAAAGAAATGGAGAGAAAATATGAAAAGCCCTATGTGGAATTGATAGAATTTGAAAAAGAGGATATAATGCAGTTGGAAAATAATGCAAATTCCATGCAGGGAACATTTACGGAATTGAATCATATGTTGTTTACGGAAGAATAAGATTTGAAAGCACGGTTTATCTTGCGGCGGGGTCGTGGGGTGGCTGTGCTTTTTTTGTATAAAAAAATTCGGTTACTATAAATAGTATTGAAATTTATTATTATAGGGTGTATAATATATAAGGTAGAGTATGATAAAAGGATAAAATCAAATGAATAAGGAGATAAAGAGAAGTATGAATATTTTATTGGCAGGCGGCGCGGGATATATCGGTTCTCATACGGCGGTGGAGCTTCTGAATAACGGGTATGATGTGGTGATCGCAGACAATTACAGCAACAGCGATCCCGAAGCTATAGAAAGAATAAAGAAGATAACGGGAAAAGATATTATTTCATATGAGGAGGATATAACCGACAAAACGGCGGTATCGGAAATATTTGGGAATAATAAGATAGATGTCGTGATACATTTTGCGGGACTTAAAGCGGTGGGGGAATCGGTGAAAATACCTGTTGCATATTACAGGAATAATATTGATACGACGCTTACGCTGCTTGAATGTATGGCGGAGTATGGCTGTCATAATATCGTGTTTTCATCTTCCGCAACGGTTTACGGAGAGGAAAACGATATTCCTTATGTGGAAACGATGAAAAAGGGAACTTGTTCAAATCCATACGGCTGGACTAAATCAATGATGGAACAGATACTCTCTGATGCAAGTACGGCTGATGAGGAATTATCGGTAGTGCTGCTGAGGTATTTTAATCCTATAGGTGCGCATGAGTCGGGTCTGATAGGGGAAGACCCTCAGGGGATACCAAATAATCTTATGCCTTATATTTCGCAGGTGGCAGTCGGAAGAAGAGATCATCTGACTATATTCGGAAATGATTACAAGACAAAGGACGGTACTTGCAGGAGAGATTACATACATATCATGGATCTTGCAGGCGGTCACGTTAAAGCGGTGGAATATGCGGCAGAACACAAGGGAACGGAAATATTCAATTTAGGTACGGGAACTCCGTACAGCGTGCTTGAGATAGTAAATGCCTTTGAAAAGGCAAACGGCATTAAAATAAAGTATGAATTCGGAGAAAGAAGAAGCGGAGATCTTCCTGAATTTTGGGCTGACAGCTGCAAAGCGGAAAAGATACTGGGGTGGAAAACAAGCCGCAGCCTTGAAGATATGTGCAAAGATACATGGAATTGGCAGAGAAATAATCCGAATGGGTACAGGGGAAAATAAGAGATCTGATAAACAGAAAAACGTGTGTTTGAAAAAGTTATATTTTTTCAAACACACGTTTTTTTATGAAAATTATGGTAATATCAATCGGATATGTCCGAACTGTCGGTGTTATTTGAATACTTCGCTTTTATTATAAAGAGAACTGCGAGCATAAGAAACGAGGAGATACCGAGAACGACAAATACATTCCGGATAAGTCCCGAAATAATGTAACCTACCGCACATACGGCAGCAACGGTGAGCGCATAAGGAAGCTGCGTTGAAACGTGGTTGACATGGTCACACTGCGCACCTGCGGATGCCATTATCGTCGTATCGGATATAGGTGAACAATGATCGCCGCAAACCGCACCTGCAAGACAAGCCGAGATACAGATAACAACGATGGCAGGGATCTCGCCTGTTTCTGCCGCACCTGCAAGATCTTTCGTGAATACATTTGTTACTATAGGGATAAGGATCCCGAATGTTCCCCATGAAGTACCTGTTGCAAAGGAAAGTCCGATAGCTACTATAAAGAGTATAACGGGAAGAAGGATCTTTATAGTCATTGCACCGGCAACAACTCCCGAAACAAATTCTCCCGCTTCAAGAAGTCCCGTCATCGTTTTAAGTGTCCATGCAAACGTAAGAATGATTATTGCCGGAACCATTTGCTTGAATCCCTCAGCGATGGACTCCATCATTGTATGGAAACTGAGGGAGCGGCGTATCATAAAATATACAATAACTATCATAAGGGCAAATATCGAACCCATTGAAAGACCGTATGAAGCATCGCAGTTCGCAAAGGCATTTACAAAATTTTCACCTGTGAAAAAACCGCCTGTATATATCATACCGGTTACGCAGCATACGATGAGTATTGCAACGGGAAGTATGAGGTCGATAACACGACCGTGCGGAGAAACAGAGGGAGCATCGTCCGGAGAAAAACGCCCCGGTGTAGTGAAGAGATCGCCGTTTTTCGCATTTTCCTCATGCTTTTTCATAGGACCGTAATCAACATCATTAAAGCAGAGAAATGTTACCATAATAAGAGTAAGTATTGCGTAAAGGTTATATGGTATCGTGCTGACAAAAAGCTTGATGCCGTTTACACCGTCTACAGTGCCGCTTACGGCTGCTGCCCATGAAGATATAGGGGCGATGATACATACCGGAGCGGCTGTTGCGTCGATAAAATACGCAAGTTTTGCACGGGATACCTTGAATTTATCCGTTACACTTCGCATTACCGAACCGACTGTAAGACAATTGAAATAGTCATCAACAAAGATAAGTACACCCAGCATAAAGGTTGCGAAACAAGCACCATGACGGCTTTTTATATGAGAGACCGCCCATTCTCCGTAAGCACGGCTGCCGCCTGCTTTATTCATAAGTACGACTATTATGCCCAGAACAACAAGGAAAATAAGTATTCCCACATTATAATCATCGGATATGTTTTTTATCAGCCCATCTTTTACTATCACATTTAAAACGCCTTCAAAGCCTGTGTTCTGTGATGCGGCATAGATGATACTTCCGGTTACTATACCGATGAAAAGTGAGGAGTAGACCTCTTTTGTTATAAGTGCAAGTCCTATTGCCACAATCGGCGGAAGCAGCGACCAAAGAGAGCCTACTGCACCTGATATAGGTGTCTTTACCATACATATTATAAAAAATACTATAACAAATGCGGCAAAGATGATCTTATCAAAAGACAATTTTTTGTTTTTTGTGTTTTCCGGCTTTTCCAACTTTTGTCCGACCGAATGCGGATTATGAGTCTGTTTTTTTTGTTTTGATTTTT
>JAFUUG010000591.1 GCA_017483905.1 Bacillota bacterium | reverse complement strand
GTCACATCTCTCAGGTAATACATTTTTTTGTCCGCAGGTGCAAGATCGGCAGTCTGACTCATTATCACCATGCCGTTCTTTTTAACCAGCTCGGCCGCCTTTTCAATAGATATATCGACCTTGAATCCCGGGATTGATTCAAGCTTATCTATCGTTCCCCCCGTATGTCCGAGTCCTCTGCCCGATAATTTTACAACGGGAAGAGAACAGGCGGTAACAAGCGGTGCAAGCACAAGCGTAGTTGTATCGGCAACGCCTCCCGTGCTGTGTTTATCCGTAACTTTTATGCCGACTTTTTCCCAGTCAAGCACATCGCCTGAATATGTCATTGCATAAGAAAGATCGAAAGTTTCTCTTTCCGACAGAGAATTTATACAGATCGCCATAAGAAGTGATGAGATTTGATAATCGGGAATTTTTCCGTTTGTCAGATTAGCAACAAAATAATATATCTCTTCCGTTGAAAGCTCTTTTTTATCACGTTTTTTTTCTATTATCTCGATTATGTTCATTACATATCACCCCGTTTACAAAATATTCCCTGCATCCGCAAAACTGTCAAATCATCGTAAGTGATAGCTTTATCATATCGTTAAGACCATTTTCTCTCTGCTGTGCCGTCATATCTGCCTTTTCTATAATACTGTCGCTTACCGTAAGTATGCAAAGTGCCTTTGCATTGTATCTTGCCGCTGCCAAATAGAGAGCAAAGGCCTCCATTTCAATGCCGAGTATTCCCATTTTAGCCCATTTATAGTTGACTGAAACGTCATCACAGTAGAAATAATTGCTTGAAAGCACATTACCTATAGCTACATTCAATGAAAGTTCATCAGCTGCCGCCTTTGCCTTTGAGAGAAGTTCAAAATCCGCCACAGCCGAAAAAGTCCCCGGAAGCTGATATTGATCTGCATAATTACTGTCCGTAGATGCCCCCATGGCAATCACAATATCCGATACTTTCACACTTTTCTGTATTGAGCCGCAAGACCCTATCCTTATAAGGTTCTTAACGCCAAATACGTTTATAAGTTCATATGAATATATCCCTATACTTGGCATTCCCATTCCTGTACCGAATACGGAAACCTTTTTGCCGTTGTATGTTCCCGTAAATCCGAGTGCTCCCCTCACTGCGTTGAACTGCTGCACATTTTCAAGGAAATTTTCGGCAACATATTTTGCACGCAGCGGATCTCCGGGAAGAAGAACCGTATCTGCTATTTCTGCCGTCTGTATAATATGTGGTGTATTTTTCATGATCAACACTCTCCTTTTATTTTAAAATGTTCTGAATAGTCCGATAACTTTTCCAAGTACCTTTATATCGTCTACTATTATCGGCTCATAATCGGGATTTTCAGGTTGAAGTCTTATTTTATCGTTATCTCTGAAAAATCTTTTGCAAGTCGCATCATTTTCAATAAGTGCTATTATAATATCATTGTCCTCAGCAGTCACCTGCTGATTCACAAGTACAAGATCGTTATTGAATATTCCCGCATTTATCATACTGTCGCCTGATATCCTCAGCATAAATGTATTGTTGTTTTTCAGATATGAAACAGGCACCGGAAAATATCCGTCGATATTCTCTTCCGCCGTTATCGGAACTCCTGCCGAAACAGTACCGATTATAGGCACATTTTCAAATTCGGGATTATTATTATTTGTATAGAAGTCATTTTCAAGTATCTCTATATGACGCATTTTTGAATGTGTACGATTTATATATCCCTTTTTTTCAAGATTAGCAAGATGAAGATGCACCGAGGAAGTTGATGAAAGTACCGTAGCCTTGCAAATTTCTCTTAT
>JAFUUG010000590.1 GCA_017483905.1 Bacillota bacterium | reverse complement strand
TCTTTCCAATTTTTTAGATTAATGCATCTTTTTGTTTCTCGTATCTTGTTCATATGTTTCACACTCCATACAATTATTTTCAATAATTGTATCATGAATACTGATTCATTGAAAAGACAGGGGATGATTGATCGCTTACAAAAAACAAGCTGATTCTATGAAATTAGATTATTATAATCAAAATAATTGCTTTACAAGTTTACTTGTAAACAAAATATTTTTGCGAAAAATATAATTTTATATTTTGTTTCTACATGAAAGGAGGTGCCGGATAATAATATAAAATGTATATTCTAATTAAGAGATAGGAGGAGATATCTCGAAAATTTAAAGTTAATATTTTATCTGTTTACAAATTTATAGGAGGATTAAAATCGTAATGAATAAAATAAAAAAGTATACAGCGATGCTACTTTTTATCATCATTATTACAAATAATATAATAGTTGATGCTTCAATGAGTAACATAAATGAAAACTGTATGCAAAATGATTCCGAGAATAGCATCACGAATTTTACACTGCCAAATAATGATATTACGGTATCAGGAGAAGCAATGAGTGTTAACGATGTGATTTCGGAAGAGAAAACAAATAATAACAGATTTACGCAAAAAGAAAAAAATGAAAAAATAAAAACCGAAGAAGTAGCAATTAAAAAAATAAATGAGCAGATAGAAATATCGGATCATTTTATTGAAACAAATGAAGATTCTATCGAAAACGAAGGAATAAAATTTCTTAGTAAGTATACTGTTTCCGGAACTTCTGTAAATGTTAATAACACAGAAGATAAAGTGGTATCTTCATCTTCTGTTATTATATCCGAATCACTTGAAGATCTGTATATTTCAAATAATAAAGTTCTTGAAGAAAATACCGAATGTAAAAATCTATTTTTTACAGGAGGTACTCTTGATTTAAACGGGCATACACTTACCATTAATAGTAACTTAAATCAAAAAAATGGAACAATAAATATAAATGGCGGTAAACTTATAGTTAAAGGGGATTACCGAATAGAGAATACAGACGGATATGCATTTGCTTATTTAAAAATGACAAATGATAAAGATTATATTTGTGTTGATGGAGATTTTTATACGGAATCATACTATAGTCATAATAAATATTTAACCAATGGTATTCTTGAAATAAAAGGAAATTTTGAAGAAAAATCAGAGTATTATAATGATAATTTCTTTGCCACAGAAAATCACAAGGTCTTATTAAGTGGGGATAAAAAACAGATAGTGAAATTCGGACGACCGAATTACTCAAGATTTAATTATCTTGAATTAAAAAATACATCTGATGAAGGTATCTGCTTTGAAAGTCCTATAACTACACCAAATAAATTATCTGTATCGGACACTAAAATCAACGGTTTGGGATTTGTTGGAGGCAATACATTTATTTTAAATGAAGACCTTGCTATAGATTGTGATTTTTACACAGAACAATCTATAGATTTAAATGGTTATAATCTTATTGTTAATGGTGATTTTTCAATTTATAACGGAGTTGTTTCTGTTAATGGGGGAAAACTTATCGTTAACGGAGATTTTAATATTTCAAAACCAAATGCCGATAGCTACGGCAGATTAAAAATGGTAACTGAAAACGATTATGTACTTGTAAACGGTGATTTGAATGTTGAAACCAGAAATAGTCATAGTTCATATCTTACAAATGGTGTATTGGAATTAAAAGGTGATTTTAATCAGTTATTGAAGTATAGCAGTGATAATTTTCGTGCTACAGGTAATCATATAACTGTTTTAAACGGTTCATCAGCACAAAAAATAACTTTTCAAACACCAAATAATTCTTATTTTAATAAACTTGAAATAAAGAACAAAAGTAAAGAGGGCCTATATTTTGAAGGTGGCATAAATTCCATTACGAAAATTTCATTTAACGGAGTAAGACTTAATAATTTTAAATTATTGGGTCATGAAACTTATAAACTTAAGGAAGATCTTAACATAACAGGTGATCTTACAGTTGCTTCGGGGATTGATCTCAATGGACATAAATTAACTGTAAACGGTGATCTTATTATTAATTCCGGTGAATTTAACTTAAATAACGGTGAAATCAAAGTTGCAGGTAATTGTTATCAGAATGGTGGCACAACCTATATTAACGGTGGAAAATTTTTGATCAGCGATGATTATGATATAGGAACATCACAAAGTGCTGTTAATGTCAGATTAAAAATGCAAAATGCAAATGATAAGCTATTTGTCGGCGGTGATTTTTTTATAAACAGTCAAAATTCAAATAGTGGATATCTTTCAGCAGGTCTGTTTGAGTTAAAGGGAGATTTTACTCAAATTGGAAATACAGGCAGTAATGCTTATTCATTTGCATCTTCCGGAAATCATACAGTAAAATTGAGTGGAAAAGATATACAGAAAATCTATATTGATGGTATCGGATATTCAAAATTCAATAATCTTATATGCACAAAATCGGTTATTTCGGGATATTTATTTAATTATAAACCTATGTGGAATAGTATAACTCAAGAAAATGTTACGAATAACAGTGCAAGTATTGATAATATGAATGCTGTATGTAAAAATAATTTTATAAAAATCACATGGGATTGTGAAGGTGCAATAAGCTATAATGTCTATAAAAATGGTGAAAAAATCGCAGTTGTTGCTAATGAATCATTTGAAGACAGAGATATTTTGGAAGGTGAAGTTTATAGCTATGAAATATCAGCCAATATTGGGGATAACATTGAATGTGAAAAAAGTGAAACTGTAAATATTAAAGCTGATTTTGAGAGTTTTACAGATGCAGAAAATCTTAAGATCACCGAATTTACACTTGATAACGAACATATTTCGGAAAATCACACTTTTGCGTTAAAAATAAAAAATGAGACTGATGAAAATTATATATGTAACAATAATGAAAAAGTAATTGTTTATATAAATGACACGGCTGTATATGAAGAAACAATAACTCGTGATTTTATAGTCGGTGCAGAAAAAACTGTTAGCGGAACGATAGTCAGCGAAGATTTATGTAAAACTGGTGTTTGCAATATCCGTGTCGAACTCGTTAATAATAACAGCTTATTGGATTCTTATAATAAAACGCTTGAATTAAAAGCAAGCGATTTAAGAATAACCGAAATAGCACCAACCTCACTTCATGAAGGAATGCCGATCTCCATTAATGTGAAGATCAATAATATTGGTAGTATATCAACTCCTCAAAATAAAGATATTATTATAAAAGCAATAGTTGACATAAATGGCAGAGAAATCATTTTAACAGGCAAAAGACCAAGTCTTGGATCAAATATGTCTGCCACAGTAAATTTAAATTCAGATGAGAATGGCACTACATATAAATACGAGCATGGCGGAGAAATAAAAATATGTTGTTCCGTCGATCATGAGAATGATATATATGAGCTCAATGAAGATAATAATACAATGCTCTACAATGCTCAAATCGGAAAAAGTGACCTCATGATTGAAGAAATAACTCCCAATAATATATGTGCAGGAAGTAATGTATCGGTATATGCAAAGATAAAAAATATTTCCGATACAGATCTGCCATCGGGTCATAAATACAGAATAAAATATACGCTTGATAACGGAAGCTGTTTTTATTCTTATATCTATAATAATTCTGTGCTGTCAAATGCAAACAAGACATTGACAAGTTCATCAAAATTCAAATTTCCGTTAAGCAATGAAGAATATAATGTAAAGGCAGAAATAGAATTTATGGACGATACTGTATCAGAAGAAAATACAGAAAACAATGTATATTATTTTACTGTATTGCCTGATACAATCGCCCCTTCAATACCTCAAAATTTAATAATCAACGGTACCATACAGGAGGGATTTTCTTTAAGTTGGTCGGGTTCGTCTGATACAGATGAAGTTATCGGATATAAAATTTTCAGAAATAATGAGGAGATCGCCGATATACCTGCTTGTGGGTACACAGATACGGATATTTATGAAAATAAGTCGTATATTTATTATGTGAAAGCTTATGACAGATCGGGCAATATATCTGATAAAAGTAATATCGCTGCATACGACATCGATGCGCCCGAAAAAGTAACCGGACTAATATGCAGCAATGTCAGCGATGGTTCTGTTGAGCTTTCATGGAATGGATCAAATGATAATACTTCGGTAAGTAAATATATTATATTCAGAAATGATGTACAAATTGCAGAGACAGAAGGCACAACTTACACAGACAGCGGGATAAGCATTGACGGAAGAATTACATACAGCATAGCTGCATTTGATCTATATGGAAACATTTCCGAACACAGTGATATTATTGAAACCGATATTATTTCGGATATAATTCCGCCGTCAATCGTAAACGGTTTAAAAATAACATCAAGATCATCAAAGTCTGTCACGCTTTCATGGATAGATGCGACAGATAATGTGGGGATAGATTATTACAAAGTATACAGGGATAACGAAGAAATAGGTAAAAGCTGTGTAAATACATTCACCGATACAAATCTTGAAACAGGCAGGGAATATACTTATGCAGTCACAGCGGTCGATCATGGCGGCAATAGTTCCGAAATATGTCAAGGTATATCAGCTGTTCCAAATAAGATCACGATCGGTGAAGTAACTCCTAAGTATGGAACAACCTTTGGTGGAAATAACAGTACATATTGTTATGTATATTGTGTAAATGATTTTAATTCGGGCGGACTTGCAGCGAAAATAGAGGTTTCAAAAGATGACTGTATTTTTGTAAGCTCTGATATGGGAAGTCCATACATCAACAGCTCAAACATCAGATTTGGCTATAATTTAAAATTTGCAGACTTGGAAGACGGTATTTACAGGATCAAATATACCGTAAAAGATGCAGACGGAAACGAAGAAACCGCAGATACTTACTGTTATATTGACCGTAAAGCACCGAAAAAAATTGAAGAGCTTACGGCAGTAAGTGAAAACGGAAGTGCTGTTGTTAAATGGAAAGCGAGTCCGGAATCTGATTTTTATTATTATAAGGTTTACAGAAGTGATGAATTAAATTCATCATTTAAGTATATCGCATCTATTTATGATAAGAATAAATCAGTTTATGTTGACAGCAGCGTGTATATGAATGTAAAATATAACTACAGGGTCACAGCTGTTGACAAATATGGACAGGAAAGTGAATATGTTCAGATAAACGGCTGTCTTATTGAAGACGATCTGGAATCGCCTACTATCGTTTCAATAATACCTGTTGATAATACCGTTATTTGTCCTTCAACAACAATTACGGTAAATGCAGATGACAATACGGCAGTCAAAAAAATAACATTAAAATATTCGCAGGATAATGAAAACTGGTTCGATATTGCATCAAAAACCAATGTCAAAACAGCAAATTTCAATATTTCGGGTCTTGATATAAACGGAACGGTTTATATAAAAGCAGTTGCGGAAGATGCAATGGGCAATATAAGTGACAATTATTATGTAAGAACTTATACAGCCGATTCCAGAGGTCCCGAAAAGATCGCATATATCACTCCGACATCATACAGCAACAAGATGCTTCTTAACTGGGCAGATGTCAGTGATGAAGATCTCAAATATTTCCTTGTTGAGTATAAGGAAAGTTCGGAAGTAAATTTCAGATATTCAAAGAAAGTAAGCGACAAAAGAGGAACATATATTGAAAATCTCAAGAATGATACAGAATATACATTCCGAGTTGTTGCTTATGATATGTGCGGAAATCGTGGGATTGTTTCCGATGAGATAACAGCATCCACTTTAGGCGATACGACTGTTCCCGTTATCAAAAAAATTACTCCGAATACGGGCAGATTTGAGGGTACGCTTCCTTTAAGTGTAACAGCAACCGATGATTCGGGGATAAAGAGTGTAAATATCCTTGTATCTACAGACGGCGGAGAAAGCTATGAAAAAGCCGCAACTAATGATTGCAGCGGAAAAACAAGTGAAACACTAAAATATGACCTTGAACTGTCGCATTATAATGATGGCATAATAACTTTATCGGCTCAGGCAGAGGATATTTACGGCAATACAAACAAAGTCGGAAGCTATATCTGTGAATATTATGTTGACCATACTGCTCCGGACAAGCCTGTTTCCGTTAGTGCAGACGAGTCTGATGAAGGCGGATATATTGAGATAGGCTGGGAACAAGGAAAAGAAAGCGATCTACTGTATTACAATGTTTACAGAGAATCCGACGGCGAGAGCGTACAGATCGCAAGTGCGTTAAAGACTTTAAGCTATAAGGACAGAGATATTGAGGACGGCAGAAATTATACATATAATAGTATTAATACAAATTGGAGAAAAAAATGAAATGCTATGGAAATAAGCACAAATTTGCACTTGAATTCAATGATTTTAATTTTGGACTATTTAAATGCTGGATTAACGACAATGATATATGTAGCTATAGAATAAATGATAATTATTATGAATGCCATTGTCATATTCTAAATATCAGAGAATGGTTTATTAACAATCTAGAGTATATAATAAATGAATCAGAGTTTCCTCTAAATATATTTGCAAACAATTCAATAGACTATTACTCGGTTAGTGGCGAATTTGATTCAGAAGATTTGAATAAACTATATAATTGGTATTCGATACGTCAAGAATGGTTTTTTAGACACTCATGGTATTCTTGCAGAACAAACGAATACATACCAAATGTTTTTTTTCGTAGAACACATAATAAAATCGAAATTTCATGGGACTCTACAGATTTATATAATGAAATAGTTTTCGACAATCCAAAAGGAATTTTCTACTTAGATTTAAAGGAGTTTAAGCAAATAGTATTGAGGTTTATTTCAGATGGTAAGTCTTAGAAGGTAAGTAATAATTGAGGACAGCAGTAAATGCGGTACGGCACTTATTACTGTCGTAGATGAGGATTCAAGGGGGAAACTCGGAAATACAAAGGTATTTATACGCTATCCCGACGGAACGACAGGAAAAGATGTATGTGCCTCTGATGGAACATATCAAATTACAGGCGATGCAGGCAATTACGAAATTTGTCTCTATAAAGAAGATTATCTTCCGACTTCTTTAAAGTTCACTCTTGAAGAGAATGAATATAAAGAAGAAACAGCCGAAATGAAATATGGCAAGATAGTCGTCGGAACTATGTCTGTCAAGAGATTGAGCCTTGACGAGATAGAAGCCGTGGGAATTGATACAGATGCACCGGAAAATCAAGTCGTATACAAATACGAAGTGAAAGTCGCTTTTGGTGTTGAATCGGAAGAAAAAGACATATATGTAAATGACCATGGCGGAATTTATTACAAAAAATTCAATATAGGCGGTTCGTATGGTTCGGGCGGTTCAGGCTGTGCAACTGTTATTTATGATTCAGATGATTACAAGGTAACAGCAAAAGCCGTTTCCAACGGTTCCGGAAAAGAGCCTACTATTGTATATATGGTAATGCCCGGAGGAGCAAGCTGGCTTAAAGAATTTTTTGAAGTTAAGCTGATACTCGATAATAAGGCAGCAGAGGGCTTTGATATAGTAAATTCAAAGGTAACGCTCAAATTACCTCAAGGTATAACATTCATTCCGACAGATAACAGCGAATCCGAGATAATAAATATCGGAACTCTTGCAGGAGGTTCAAGCAAAGAGGTAAGCTGGATAATCAGGGGAGATTCAAAAGGCGAGTATGATATAAGTGCGGAATTTACGGGAACGCTTATGCCGTTTGAGGAAGAATTGAAAGCGATATTCAGACCCGAAGAGAGTTTCCGAGTGTATGGCAGTGACGCACTTCATATGTATATTGAGTGTCCTGATTATGTGTATGCCGATGAAGAATATGAATACAGAATAGGAATAAAAAATGTATCCGATCATTCTGTATACAAACTTCATCTTGACGTTGCAGACGGAAATGATATAGTAATTGACGAACTCAAATCCGGGGAAATAAAATGGACAGACTGTAAGAGCATAGGTAAATTCAGCGGTTATTTAGATGAATCGACACTGATAAATCAAGGTGACGGCGAAAACGAGATCGAATGTACAGTAACGGTGACAGAAGCACCTTTAAAGCTGAACATAGAGAATTGTTATCTTGAACCCGAAATCAGAGGTGAAAGAAAATTTGCAATAGATGCAATAGTGAGTAATCTAAAGGATTACCCTGTGGAAAATGTGAAAGTCAAGATAGAATTTGACGATCCGCAAGAAGTTGAACTGCTTGATGAAATGGTAAGCAGCGAAACGGAAAGAGAGATCGGCATATTAAACACAGGAAAAAGCCAAAGAATAACATGGGAATGCAGAGTAAAAGACGGCGTTGATATAAGCAAAGTCGGATACAAAGTAACCGTTACGGCAGAAAATGCAAAAGAAACATCAAAAAGCCAAAAATTAGATCCGAATACAATAAATCAGATAAGCATTTCTTATGAAGTAGATCAGAAAAATACGGACACGGAAAGAAATGTAACGCTGAAAGTAAAGTGTGACGGTGCCGAGAAAATAAGCTATGAAATAAGAAATTTAAACAGCGATAAAGTAGTATCGGGTACTGTAAGCGAAAAAGATAAAAATATATTTACGTTTACGGAAAAACTTGAAGTCGGCAACGATTACAAAGTTTATGTAACAGCGGAATGCGGAGCAAACGAAACAACATCATCAAAATATATAACCGTAGACGGAAAAGTAGACGAAAGTATATTTTATGAAGAATTCGGCGAAAGCGGATATAATATAATAAGTAACGGAAAAATCGAAAGAATAAAATTAACACAGCTGCTAAAATGGAAAGGAGAGAATGACAGCGACGAAGATGGTCTTACAGATTCCGATGAAGTTGATTGGTCATTTATTGAAAACGGAATAGGAGAAATAAAAGACTATATATATCCGACATTAAAAGAATATTTTAACAAATGTGGGGAATATGTAAACGAATTAAGCGAAGATATAAAAGAAAAGCTTAAAGATATAAAGATACTTCCTATAAAGACAAATCCCGCAAAAGCGGATAGCGACAATGATGGGTTGATCGATACAGATGATGAAAGACCACGAGAATGGAACGATTTATCAATATACGACTTTGAAATATGTCATATATTAAAAAGCGGAACGAATAAATGTTTAGAAAACATTTCGGGTGAAGCGATAGCTGGAAAAGCTGATAAAAAAGAAAGTCAAAGGTTTGAATTTATATGGGACGAAGAAACAAACGGTTATATAATATACTCATACGAAGATGACCTTGTTTTGACAGCAGATGAAACCGGAAATGTAATATTTGAAGAAGAAACTTGGGAAGATAATCAGATATGGCAAATAATACCGAAAAACGGATGCTGTGAAATCAAATCTGCAAACGGAAAAT
>JAFUUG010000589.1 GCA_017483905.1 Bacillota bacterium | reverse complement strand
TCTATCTGAAGTGCATACTGTATAAAGAAATCCTTTGTAAAAAGTCCCGTAAGTTCATCTTCATTAACGGAATTGATAATGTTTCGGTCTTCAAAAAGTTCAATGATCCTCTGTACCCTTGCAATTATTACCTCAGGCATATCATAAGGCTTTGTAATAAAGTCGGATGCACCGAGTTTAAGACTTTCTATCTCCGAGCTTTTTTCCGAAGTAAGAACAATAACAGGTATCTTTTTCAGCTTATCATCGCTGTTTCTTATTTTCAGCACTTCATATCCGTCCATTACGGGCATAAGCAAATCGAGTATCACAATAGATATAGTTTCACTGTTTTCCTTCATCAAAGAAATGGCTTCTTCACCGTTTTCGGCATAAATAACATCATACGAACCGCTTAAAAAAGCTCCCATTATCTCTCTGTTTATAGGTTCGTCGTCTACGATAAGAACACGTCTTTTCACTCTTAGCGGCTGTTTAAAATCACTGCTCATTATACCGCTGCCTCCTTCGTATATATTGCATATATATCTATCGGTATTTTTTGTACTGCCGAAAAGGTAATATGTTGACAAATTTATTATATCACGATAAGACACTATATTCAAGGATTTTTTAAGTTTACTCATTTTTTTCAAAAAATTAGTTTTATCAGATCATATTCATAGTATACGGTAAACGATGTTTTTAATGTCGTATTTTATAAAATTTTTATTAACCGTTGACCGAATACTACTTTTAATGGTATAATTATTAATAAGAATACCGAGAAACATAGTTCAAATGTTTCAGAGAAAGGACATGATCTGAATGAAAAGAAAACTCGCATTATTCACTTTGGTTCTGACGGCTTTTTTATCAGGCTGTTCATTTTCAGATAAAGAAGCTTCTTCCGAAAATGTTTCTATAAATTACGAAAATATCGAAAAACCCGAAAAAATAAGACTTCTTGCTTCTACTATCGTAGATCCGGGGGACGAATTTGAGCAGCTTATAGCAGCTTACAAAGCCGATACGGGCGTAACGCTTGAAGTTATCCGTCCCGATCATAACGTTTATTATGAGCGTGTAAATGTTGCGGTAGCAGGCAGCAATCTCTATGATGTAATGGAAGTCGGCGGTGCGTATTATCCTACATACAGTTCTTACGGATTACTGTATGATATGACAGATGTATATGAGGCATCTCCCCAGAATAACGAAGATACAGATAAATATGCGGATGCACTCCGCTTTAACGGCAGACTTTACGGTTTCCCTATGATGAAAGGAAACGGTACGATAACACACATAAGAAAAGACTGGCTTGACCGCTTTTCTCTTTCCGTACCTAAAAATTATGCCGAATTTATCAATATGCTTGAAAAATTCAAGACTATAACATATCATGATGATGAAACCGATGAAGATAAGAATATGATACCTCTTACGGCATCGGGCATAATAAATTCGGAATATCCGTACAATATATATCTTCCGGAATTTTATCAGGGGGCAAATCCCGACTTTTACTATGACGAAAGCACAGGAAAATATGTTGACGGTATGCTTCAGCCGAATATGAAAGATGCTCTTGCACGTTTTAAATTTGCATGGGACGACGGTCTTATTGATGAGGATATATTCACAAACAAGACTTCGACCTGTCGTGATAAGCTTTATTCCGGTAAAGTCGGAGCGTTCAACTACTGGGCAGGAAGCTGGACATATCTTATGTCAGAAACCGTAAAGGAGGCGGGCGGCGAACTCATAGCGATCCCTCCTATTGCGGAATGTAAATATATCGAGCGTTCTCCTCTTGCTCTTGT
>JAFUUG010000588.1 GCA_017483905.1 Bacillota bacterium | reverse complement strand
TCTTCTTCGTCATTATTTTTCTCTTCCGTTTCCTTTATATTTCCGTTTTCCTTGTATTCCCCTTTTTCTTCCGTTTCTTCTTTTTCGTTTTTGCGTATCCCGTTATCCCTATCTACAGAGTTCTCCTCTGTATCTTCCTCACTTATATTTTCATTGTTTACTTCTGTATTCTGAATATTTTCATCATTATCCTTATTTTTTTTCTTAAAAAAGTTAAAAAAAGCCATTTTAGTTCTCCTTATTTGTCATTTTTTCCGCCTCGTTCAATTTTACCGAAACTATTTTTGATACACCCTGTTCCTCCATCGTAACACCGTATAAAACATCGGATACCTCCATAGTCCCCGTTTTATGTGTAATTACGATAAACTGGTTCTTGTCCGCAAATTTTTTGAGATAATTAGCATATCTCACAACATTTGCATCATCAAGTGCCGCCTCTATCTCATCAAGTATACTGAAAGGCGACGGCTTCATTCTGAGTATTGCAAAAAGCAGTGACATCGCAGTAAGTGCCTTTTCTCCACCCGATAAAAGCGTAAGCCTTTGCAAAGCCTTTCCCGGTGGCTGTGCATCTATTTCGATACCCGAATGAAGAATATCATTTTCGTCCACAAGTCTTAGATTTGCCGTCCCCCCTCCGAATATTTCGCTGAATACTATACTGAAATTCTTATTTATTATCCTGAATTGTTCCTCAAATTGTTTTTCCATATCCTCCGTAAGCTGTCTGATAATATCCCTAAGATCGTTGTCCGCTTTCAGTATATCCTCCCTTTGCGTTATGTTCAGTTCATATCTTTTCTTTATATTATTATATTCCTCTATAGCATTCGCATTGATATTTCCGAGAGAAGCTATCTCATTTCTTATTTTCTTTTCTCTTTTTATACGTTCCTCATCGCTCAGTTCACTTTTTTCTCTTTGAGCCGCCTGCGCATAAGTCACCTCATAATCTTCCCATATACTGTTGCATAATTGCGTGTTCTTCTCCTCGGTACTTATTTTCCTCTCTTCTATCCTTGCTATCTCATTTTCGATTCTCGATATATTTTCGACAGCATACATCAGCTCTTTTCCGTAGGAATCTATCCTTTCGGAAACTTCGATCTTTTGTTTTGCAAGTTCTTCACTTATCCCCTTTATCTTTTCATACAATGCATTTGAAGAATCCAATTTTTCTCTTATTTCTTTTATTCCTTCCTCATATGCACTCTTATCACTTTCAAGGCGGTCGATATTACCGTTTTTCTTTTCTATATCGTCTGAAATGGAACTGATTTCACTTTTTATTCTTTCAATATCCCTTTCATTTGCCTTTATCTGATTTTCGATCTCGACCAGCTTCATATTTATCTCATTGATACGGCGCAGTCTTTCATTATTTCCGTCCTTATCCGATTCAACAAGAGAATTATGTTCTTCAAGTTTTTGATTTATTTCATCAATTTCCTTTTTTATAGCATCAAGCGAACTCCCAAGTTCTCTCTCTGTACGCTTTTCATTTTCGATCACTTCACCAAGTTCGTTCCTGTCCTTTTTTGCAGCCTCATATCTTTGAGTAAGCTCCCTTATATTATCCTCCTCCTGAGATATTTGATTGATCTTATTGTTTTTCTGTATCACAAGATCCTGTAAATGTTCTTTTATAT
Organism: Bacillota bacterium; assembly: GCA_017483905.1. Classification (GTDB taxonomy): domain Bacteria; phylum Bacillota; class Clostridia; order Lachnospirales; family CAG-274; genus RGIG4831. Next base: position 4,343 of record JAFUUG010000588.1, on the reverse strand, counting down.
CATTGCTTTCCTCGTTTATCTCCTCAATTTTTTCATTTTTAAGTAATAATTCGTTATTGTACTCAACTAATTTTACTTCATGATCTCTGATATTTTCTTCGATTTCTTTTATTTCCCTACCTCTTGAAAAAATTCTTCCGGATTTTTTTGATATGCTTCCGCCTGTCATTGAACCGCCTGCATTTATCTGCTGCCCGTCAAGAGTAACTATCTTATACATATTTTTGTATCTTCTCGATAATTTTATTGCTGTATCAAGATCATCGGCAATAATAACCCTTCCAAGTATACTTAATATGATTTTCCTGTATTTTTCGTCATATCTTGTCAGGTCACTTGCAATACCTATTATATCAGGGTCTTTTTTTACATTTTCGTCTATCTCTCTTCCGTTTACGCTTGTCAGCGGCAAAAATGTAGCCCTGCCCTTTTGATTTACTTTAAGATATTCTATAGCTTTCTTTGCATCTTCTTCGCTTTGCGTAACGATATTCTGAATAGTCGAACCGAGTGCTGTCTCTATTGCCGTTTCATATTCTTTTCCGACCGTTATCAATTCGCCGACAGCACCGCAAACTCCGTCAAAATGCTGTTTAAGTACCGCCCTTACCGAATCATAGTAACCCGTATAATCTTTTTCAAGATCCGATAATAATTTATACCTTGTCCTGAAATCGTTTATCTTATTTTCACATTCGCTTTTGACTTTTTCAGTCTTTTCTTTTTCGCTTACGGTCTCCTTTATACTTTTTTCAAGCAGATCTATCTTTTCATTAAAGTTCTTTTCTTTTTCTTCAATATTGCTTTTTTCTTTCTGTAATACTTTAAGTCTTGTATTTTTTTCATCAAGCTTGCTTTCTGTTATCTCCATCTCCGAGCTTGAATTTTCAAGTCTTACTTCGTATTGTTCTATTAAAGCCGATTTTATCTTAATATCAGCCTCTATGCCCGAAGCCTGACGCATTTTCTCAATAAGACTGTCATTATACTCTTTTATTCTTTCTTCACTTTCAGACAGCTTTGAATTAAGTTCGTCAAATTCACTCTGCATTTTATCCGCAATTCGCTTATTCTGTTCTTTTTCCATTATTCTCGCACGATTTGCAATATTTATATTGTTTATATCGTTTTCTTTTTTAGTTCTTTCTTCTGTTCCCTCTTTTATTTCATCTTTTATTCTTTTTATGTCCTTTAATATAAATTCTATATTATTTTCCTTAATTTTTATCTGATTTTCGTTTTCTTTATCTGCAATTTCAAGTGCAGTCTTTTTCTCATTATTTTCTTCCGCTTTTTCTTCAATTTCCTTTAGTTTTTCTTTCAGATCTATTTGATTTGCTTCATTTTCATCTTTTATCTTTCTTTCGTTTTTTATCTGTTCATTTCCCGCCTCGATGTCTTTTTCCGCCTTAGCAATAAATATTTCCGCCTTTTCATATTCTCTGCAAAAAATATCAAGCCGAAGGTTCTTTCTTTCTTCCGCAAGGGCATTGTATCTTTTTGTTTTCTCCGCCTGTTCTCTGAGAGGATCGACCTGTTTTTCAAGTTCGCTTATTATATCATTTGTACGCAGCAGATTTTTTTTCACATCTTCAAGTTTATTTTCAGCCTGACTTCTTCTTGTCTTGAATTTGACGATACCGGCAGCCTCTTCAAATAATGCTCTCCTGTCCTCCGAGCGTGTACTTAAGATCGAATCTATCCTTCCCTGTCCGATTATGGAATAGCCCTCTCTTCCTATACCCGTATCCATAAAAAGTTCGTGTATATCTTTAAGTCTGCATGGAGTACCGTTAATATAATATGCACTTTCACCCGATCGATAGACTTTTCTCGTTATCTTTATCTCGCTGTAATCAACATCAAGCAGCCTGTCACCGTTATCTATTATCATCGAAACTTCAGCAAATCCAAGTGGCTTTCTGTTCTTCGTTCCCGCAAAGATTATATCCTCCATTTTATCACCACGCAGCGTCTTTGCACTCTGCTCGCCAAGCACCCAGCGCATAGCATCTGAAATATTGCTCTTTCCGCTGCCATTAGGACCTACAATAGCCGTTATCCCACTTTTAAATTCAAGTTTTATCTTATCATGAAAGGATTTAAACCCCTGTATTTCAATTCTTTTTAAGTACATCTGAAACCCTCTTAACAAAGAAATACCTCTCTTTTATCGGTATTTCATTAGTATCTGCAATATATAAGGAAACACCACCCTTGATAGTGTTTCCTTATTTCTTTCCATTATTTTTTTCCTTGCTCCTTATTATATCTCTGAGATTTTCGGCTCTTTCTCTCAATCTTGCCGCAATACCTCGTCTTACAAGCAATTTACCGAGATTTCTTTTAGCATCATCATAGTCACCTAATTTGTAAGACAAAGCCGCCATTAAATACATCACCGTATTCTCATCCATGCAGAATATAGGAAATGACTCATTTGTAAAAGCATTCATAAATCCCTCGTATGCTGATTTGAGATAGTTTATCTCATTGTGTTTATCTGTCTTATCCCTGTATATCCACGCAATTTTTAAGCACAGCAATGCTTTTTCACTGCTCTTTGCTTTTTTTGCCATAGCATTAAGCAATGCTATCTTAAATCTTTCGAGAGCTGTATCTATATCATATATATCGGGATATTTTTTATGAATATATTTTTTTGTTATATTCTCCTTTATCAGTTCCGCCTGTTTATCCGTTATCTGGTTGAATTTTGATGAAACTGACGCATATCCGCAATTTTCGCACATTATAATGTCATAATAATCTGGCTGTATCGGAACATAATTATTTTTCAGATCTATATCCACACTTTCAAGCCTTGCCTTATTTTTTCTTACAACTCTTGCTTTAAACTCCTTATCACAGCATGGACATTCATATGTTTTATCATAAAGACACTCCTCCGGAGACGGAAGATTGCTTTTATTTATCTTCCTGTCCGTCTTTGTAACTTCCGATGCCACATCATAAAGCTCATTCAAATTTATATTTTCAAGCTCGTCAAAAATACTTCCCGATGTATCACCTTTTTTTGATACATTTTCGATTTTAGGCAATTCACCCTTTGCACCGACACTTTCTCGAACCATAGCAAGAATGTCCTCCGTTGTATCCGAAGAACCTTTCCCTCTGCCATTATCGGATGTTGACATAACCTCTGCCATTATATCAGCTATGCTGTTTTTGTGATTTTTATTGCCGCTATCTTTTGAATTATTTTCCGGATCCGCTGTTTTTTTCTGTATACCATTATTTGCTGCGGTCTGTGCTCTTGCTCTGATTTTTGCTATAATATCAGATGCCGATGAAGTATTTGCCTGATTATCATTGTGCATAATACTATTTGCCTGTGCTTTTGCCCTTATTCTTGCTATCACATCATTTGCACTTTCCGAAACTTTATTTTCATCATCATCGGTACTTTTTACAGCAGACGATTCGGTTTGTCCAAAATTTTCCGCTTTTGAAAAAATATCATTTATCAAATCGCTCATTCAAGGCTCACTCCATTTAAAATTTATTCCAAACAAATCGCCTGCCAAAACAACTTATGCCCGATAACGGAAAGCATTTCCGTTATCAAGCATAAACGGAATTTTTGACGTTTAGTATAAACCATAATGCGATCTTATACCGGATATACCTTTTTAGCTACATCTGCAAGACTTGGATCTATACCGTATTTCTGTGCCTGTCTGAATTTAAAGAAATCCATAGCGACCTGTGGAAACAGAGTATAGCTCAATACATCTTCTTCCTGCTCCTTATAATCACTCATTTCCTTTTCCGTCTTTTCAAGTACGGGTTCAAGCAGATCGGCAGGTCTACAGGTTATCGGCTCTTCATCACCTATTATTTTCTTCCTTATCTCTTCCGAGATAGGTACGGGTGTTTTTCCGTACATACCTCTTACAATATCCTTTGTCTCCTTAGGCACCATCTTGTATCTCTCGCCCATAAGTACATTCAGAACAGCCTGTGTACCGACTATCTGACTTGACGGCGTAACAAGCGGAGGATATCCGAGATCGGCTCTCACCTTCGGTATTTCTCTCAGAACCTCTTCGTATCTGTCCTCTGCATTCTGAGATTTAAGCTGTGAAAGAAGATTTGAAAGCATACCGCCCGGAACCTGATATAAAAGCGTATTTATATCCACAGCAAGCATTTTTGTATTCAAAAGGCCGCTCTTTAAAGCCTCTTCCCTCAGCGGCTTGAAATAATCGGTGATCTCCTTCAATACACTCTGTTCAAGTTTCGTATCATATTCAGTACCCCTCAATGCACCTACCATAACTTCCGTTGACGGCTGTGCAGTACCCATAGAGAAAGGTGAC
>JAFUUG010000587.1 GCA_017483905.1 Bacillota bacterium | reverse complement strand
GTTCTTCAAGGCGGGCTTTGGTTTCGTTCATCTTCTTTGTATCTGCTTTGGATTGATACTCTGTCTGCTGTGCTTTCTTTGAAAGAAAAGCTGACCTTGCCGCATCCTCATCGTTTATTACAAACTCTGCCATTGAGCGAATATCTGCTAAAACAACAGCTTCTATTTGCTTTTGTGTAATAAAGTGAGATGTACATTGATTTTTTCCATACAGTGCATAAGATGTGCAGTTGAAATTGCTGTAATCCTTTTTACCGCTTTTAAGTTCTTTAATAAGGATATTGCTTTTCATTTTGTACCCACAGTCGGGGCAAAACATCAAACCGCTTAATGGTTTTGTAATACCGTTACGAGAACGTTTTCCGAAACTGACAGCGCTTTCGACTTCTCTTACCTTATCCCATAGTTTCTGTGAAATTATCGGCTCGTGGCTATTCTCTGTTACCACCCATTCCGAAGGGTCTTTCTGTATCACTTTATGATTTTTGTATGATACAGTTGTTACCCTCTGCATTGCAAGTCTTCCAAGATAGATTGGATTGTTGAGAATATTGTGCACCTGCATATTTGTCCACAGGTGCCTCGTATATTTCTTGTTGCTTCTCCCAAGTTTCTTGGAACGATAATCCGATGGGATGGGTATATTCTCGGAATTCAGTTGCTCCGCAATGGCACGCGGAGAGTTTCCTTGTGAGCGAAGTGTAAAAATACGCTTTACAACTCCCGCGGCCTCGGGATCTATTATCGGTGTGTTCTTATTGTCTTTGCCTTTGATGTAACCGTAAGCCGGGTTAGCACAAGTATACTTCCCGGCTTTTGCATTTGCCGCAATTATCGCTTTAACTTTTTTGCTTGTTGATGCAGCGTGCCACTCGTTGAACAAATTTATTATCGGCATCATCTCCATAGCATTGCTATCTCTGTTTGCCGTATCGACGTTATCGTTCAACGCAATGAAACGAATTTTATTCATCGGGAAAATGTAATCTATGTACTGTCCGACCTCGATATAATTTCTTCCGAAACGGCTAAGGTCTTTTACAATGATAAGATTTATTTTCCCCGACTGTGCATCTTCAAGCAATTTTTGTACGCCCGGTCTGTCAAAATTTGTTCCCGAAAAACCATCATCAACATAAATATCAATTAGGTTCCAGCCTTGCTCTCTTACATATTTGGTAAGTATAAGTTTTTGATTTTCTATCGACAGGGACTCGCCCGCTCTCATATCTTCCTGTGAAAGTCGAACGTAGATTCCTGCGTTATATATTGTCTGCTTCGTCATATTTTTTGTCTCCTTTCGGTCAAAAACAAAGCAGCCAATATCGACAATATCAGTATAAACCATTTTCAAGTGCTTGTTATAAATTCATTATCTTTCCTATAATAAATTCAATTATCCTGCGTTCAGCATTTCGGTCATAGCTTTGTTGCAAGCTATATCGAATAGGACTTTGTTCAGGTCCTTGCTGCCGACAAAATGACTTTTGACAATATATTTTTTTCCGTTTATCTCGTATTCGGATGTTCGTGTCGGGTACTCCTTGTACCTCTCGTTAAGTTCTTTAAGTGTTGTTTTGTTTTTTATTTCCCCCAATTATATTCCCCCATTTTTATTTTTTTAGTCCGTAAGTGCGTATGATAAAATCATTTTTAGCTCCTCCTTTTTTGAAAACCTTCTCTGTCAGTTGTAGCCTAACTCCACGAAAAAATTATTTCGTGTCGTTGAGCAGGGTCGAGTCTAAAAAGTAAACTTTCTATCCTCTCACCTGCT
>JAFUUG010000586.1 GCA_017483905.1 Bacillota bacterium | reverse complement strand
TTATTTATGCCACTGTATGCTGTCTGCTGTCTGCTGTCTGATGTCTGCTGTCTGCTGTCTGCTGTCTGATAAATCATACAAAAGTTTCATAGTCTTGTCAAGTACTTTCCTGAAATTTTTCGTATAAATTTTATACGAAATTTTAAGGTTTTTATGTATGGCTTTTGGTGATTTTTGTATTGAGCCAAACATTATCAATGTATTTAAAATATTATAGCATATTTTGAGAGGTTTTTCAAGAAAAATTTTTAAAAATCAATTTTTTTGGGATGAAAATAAACATAAAGACAGTATTTAAAAAATTTAAAAAAGTTTATGTTGCACCTTGAAATGAGTTGAGATATAATATAATTTGAGGGTATAGGTAAAAATAAGAAAGGATGATCTTTAGCTATGAAAAGAATCAAACCCGAGAAGAAAAAGCTGATAGTCAGTATAGTTGCTATCATTATCGTAGTTACTATGATAGCGGGACTTATCGCACCTTTTGTCTACGGTGCGGAAAATGACGGAAGCATAAGCATTGAAGCCAGTATTGGCTTTAATGCTTGTATGAAAATGAATAAGAAATGTCTTTATGAAGTGACTGTAAAAAATAACAGCGGTGATGACATAGATGGTGAAATACAGGTAGTTCATGAAATATTTGCCGGATACGGAACGAATAAAAAGGAATATCAGGTGATAGGCGAAAGTGTCGAAATGCCTGCGGGAAGTATCAAAAAAGCGGAGATAGTGGCATACACAAATGCGATAGAGAGAGAAATAACCATAAGGGTTACAGATGATGACGGAAAAATACTGGCAACGAAAAAATTTCCCGTCAGTGTTACCGATGAGAATAAGATGTGGTATGCGGATATAAGCGAAAGCAAGGGAAAAATTGCTTATCTTAATCCCGAATATTACGGTATAGAATGTTATAATTTTGATATAGATGAAAAGAATTTATCGGAAAATCCCGAACAGATAGCAAATATTGACTGCATAGTATTAAATGATTTTGATACCGATGATTTTTCAAAGGGACAGGCTGCGGCTATCGGGGAATGGGTATCCGACGGCGGTAAGCTTATTGTAGGTACGGGAAAGAACAAGGACAGAGTTCTTGGAGGGCTTGATTTCCTTAATGATGTATCGGGCGGAAATACCGGTATGTATAATTACGGCAAGGGTGAAATATACATATACGATTTTGACTTTACGGATAATGATGCAACAGGGGCAACATTTCAGAATGAGATAGTAAATATATATAATATGCTTGGAAGTAATAATACATATGACAACGATCCTGATTCCATAAGCGGAATAATCGGATTTACACAGACGCTTAAAAACTACAGTGACTGGCTTATTTTTGTTATTATTTTTATAATTTACGGCTACATATTGTTTATAAGTCCGATATTGTATCTTATACTTAAAAAACTCGATAAAAGAGAGGCTGCACTTAAAATAATACCTATAAGTGCGGCAGGGATAACTTTATTTATTTATCTTTTGAGTTTCGTGGCACCGTATAAGAAGCCTATAGCCAATGTTGTATCGCTTATAGACTTAAATAAGCCCGATAAATCGGCTTCGATAGGGATAAATGTATTATCGCCTGAGAGCGGAAAGGTCAGATGCACATTTGATGATGCAGATATAAATATTAACTATTTAAGCGAAGATACGAATCAGTATAATTATTATTCAAATAATGCCACAGGAACAGCGGCAGCAAATCAAGAATTGACGATAAAGAACAAAATAATAAACGGTGAGAGAAAATATGCCGAGATAGAAGAAAATGCAAAATGGAATGAAAATTATATAGGGCTGAAAAAAGATATCGTATCTGTGGGAGATATTAAGGTAAACGGTGATTTTACTTCTATATTTGATTTCGATATGGAAAACAATACGGGATATGACCTTGAAGATGCTGTTGTGATATACGGAAATGAGATATATCGTATCGGTGAAGTAAAGAACGGAGAAAATATAAATTTAAGACTGAAAGAAAAAGATGCAAACGAGAAAAAGAAAGTTGCAACAAGTCCTTATTCGATAATAAAGGAAAACGGATTTTCGGGGATAGACAGCGAAGACAGATACAACAGTACGATAAGAACAAGTATTATAAGTAATATATATAATGATAATTACAGTAATTCGTCATACAGCAATTCCGATATAAAGATAGTTGCATTCAACAACAGCGACATTCTTGAAAACGGTATGGAGGTAGACGGCAAAAAGCCGAATATGACGACGACGAATATATTCTTATATACCGTAAAAGATCATTACGCATCTAACGGATATATGGGCGGTATCGTTGAAGACGGAATTGATGATTATATCTATGATATGTTCAGAACGGGTTCGGTTGTAAACGGTGATGTGGCATTGACAGAGGAGAGCCGCAAAAAACTTGATTCGGGCGAGCTTACAGGTGCAGAAACGCTTATATATAATGTAAATGCAGACGGGGATATTGAATTTCAGATATATGAAGAAAAAGATCGTGAATTCAGCATTTATTTTATATGGAGCGATGAAAACGGAAATGATATAGACCCATCCGTAAATCATGAAATAGAGGTATATTATCCGGATTTTGATGAATGGCAGAGTGTATATACAAACGACGGTGTGAGCGGGAGTTATTTAGATGAAGTTACGGATGATGACGGGTCTGTGAAGATCAGGATAAAAGACTGCAAGAGCGGAGAAAAAATACCTGCGCCGTATCTTATTTATTATAATTAAGGAGGAAACAAAAAATGCTTGAAATATATAATCTTGTAAAGGTGTTCGGAAAATTTACAGCAGTTGACAACCTTAATTTAAGAATAAATGACGGTACGATATTCGGGTTTGTAGGCCCTAACGGTGCAGGGAAAACAACTACGATGAAAATTACGGCAGGACTTATGGACGCTACGATGGGGCAGATAATAATAAACGGGATAAATGCTGCGGGAAACAGAGAGATATTAAAGGATAAAATAGGGTATATGCCTGATTTTTTCGGGGTATATGACAATCTGAAAGTAAGCGAATATATGGATTTCTATGCAGG
>JAFUUG010000585.1 GCA_017483905.1 Bacillota bacterium | reverse complement strand
ATGATTACCTCATTTACAGTAATTATCATTTTGATAGTTGCAATAATCGGCGGCGTTGTTGCCGCAGTATGTAGTTTTCTTTGGCAGACTACATCAGATTTAGATACCACTCAAATGGTAAAACTTATAGCCGAATTGGACTATGAAAGGCAAAAACATATTTTGATAAGGGAACAACGGCGGTAGAACTTGAAAGAAAAAATGATAATGAAAGCGGAAAATATTGGGGTTGTATTTATAATCTTGCGGTAGATGTTGCACCCGAAAATGAAGAAATTATTGTGGGTGATCAGCTTGCGAGTGAAGGTGCGATCATTATATGCAAAGTCACCGTTAATAAAGCGGATAGCTTGGGTAAAAGTCTTAAACCCTCGTTTTCGGGATTTAACAAAACATTTTATTCTTCCGATGAAATGTTGGAAGAATACCGTTGGACAACAGATGATTATATGGCTGCTCTTGCATATTTACAAGTTAAAAATGAAAATTTAGGTTGGTTTGAAAGCCTTTTTGGGTGGGCAGGAGAAATGAAGCTGAAAAATTCACTTAAAGAACTTCATAAGGCAACATACGAACAAAATATCGTCTTGATTGATGATAATTTCGGTAACGAACCTAAATCATATTCATTTACAAAGTCAATTATAACAACATCATACAGCGGAAATGATGATACCATAAAATATATTTTTGGTCGTAAGTATTCCGTTGATTATCTTATTCAAAATGATATGGTGCGTTTTGACGATGATGATGCCAAAAACAAGACAGAAAAAGAAAGATATGAATACATACGAAAATATGGTAATTTCGGTGTAGCTAATCTGATGTTTCCTCTTGAACTTGACGATGATGAGTTGATTTCCGACAGAATATCAAAGCATTTCGGTAAACAGCTTATTTTGGAATATGAACCGCCTGAACCGCCATCTGATAGCCATGATAGAGTATATGGAAGTGTAAAGTCAAAAACAGGTTATCATTACGCCAATGATTTATTTGCAAATGATGGTGATGAAATATACTCACCAATTTCGGGATTGTGCAAGGTCAATCAGCGTGATGAACGAGGTTTTGAATTTGTTATATCAACAGCGTACAATGGAAATGAATTTGATTTTACAAAGGAAGGCTATTTGGTCAAAATGTCTTGTGCTTCATCAACATTTATTCCATCTGATACTCCTACCCAAGTAAGCAAGGGACAGCTGCTCGGAAAAGTTGCTAAAAATGTATCGGTAAATTATAAAATTCCCGACTCCGAAAATGATACGGATAACGAAGATATATTTGCCGATAAGTTATTTCCTTGCTGTACAAGTACAGCATACAGAGATATAAGTGATAATGAGTACGATATACCAAAGCCCGACGAAGATCATCTGCATATCGAACTTTACAAATTACCCTGTGATTTTAACGATAAAGACAGCATAGAAAAAAATATGCTTGCACCCGAATTATTCTTTGACTATTCAAAAGAGGTCGATTGATTTTTGCCAATATTTTAGGGAGGTGGTACAATGGCAAAGAATTATAACCGAGATAAAACTTTATCTTCGATAGCAGACTATGATGATAAAATCTCTAAGTGCGAAGCGGAATTAAAGAATTTGGAATATAAGAGGCAAACATTGTTGGCACGAACGATTGAGGCGGAAATGAAGATGAGAAATCTGGATCTAAGTTATTTTTACGGACAAATGGATAAGTACGATAAAGATAATGAAAAATCGGATAAAGCTGTAAAATCAGATAATGTGCATGCAGATGAAAAAAATTTATCTGATGTAAAGCAACAAAAATGAAACTATAAAAAATTTGAGTACATATTAAAGGCGATACTTAAATAACGGTATCGTCTTTTTTATTGAAAGGAAGTCAAATATGGATAAAGAAAAAAAGGCAATAGAAAGGCTTATACTTGCCGCAGATATGAGTAAGCAATATTATGAAAAACCTTTAATAATAGCATACAGCGGAGGAAAGGACAGCGAGGTACTTGTTGAACTTGCAAAAAGAAGCGGCATAGATTTTATTGTTTCTCATAATCACACAACAGCAGACGCACCTCAAACGGTGTATCATATCCGCAATGTTTTTGCCGATTTGGAAAAAAAAGGATATAAATGTAAAATCAATTATCCCGAAATGACAATGTGGGAGCTTATCGTAAAAAAGACTATTCCTCCTACCCGTCTGATAAGGTATTGCTGTGAAAAATTGAAAGAAAACAACGGTAAAGAATGTATGGTAGCAACAGGTGTCAGATGGGGAGAAAGCTACAAGCGAAAAACAACACGAGGAATATACGAAGATGTAAACCGTAATAAAGAAAAGAAAATCGTACTCTTAAATGATAATGACGATAAAAGGCAGCTGTTTGAAAGGTGCGAGTTAAAAGCAAATACGATCGTAAACCCTATTATTGATTTTACAGATGATGAGATATGGTATTACTATGACAACGAGTGCAAATATCGCAATCCTCTTTATGATATGGGTTTTAACCGTGTCGGCTGTATTGGTTGTGCTATGGCAGGTAGGAAAGGCAGACTAAGGGAATTTGAGTTGTTCCCTAAATACAAAGAACTTTATTAAAGAGCATTTGACCGT
>JAFUUG010000584.1 GCA_017483905.1 Bacillota bacterium | reverse complement strand
CATTTGTAAGTATGTTCTCAACAACATTTGAGTACCATTTTGTCTTGCCCATCGGTGTTGGTATTCCATCAGCTGTCAGACTTTTCGCTATTGCACTTTTTGTCTTTCCTTGCAGGAACATTCCAAATATCCGCCTTACAACTTTTGCTTGTCCTTCATTTATGACAAGATTGCCGTCATCACCTCGGTCATATCCCAAAAAACTCTTGAACGGAACACTTACTTTTCCATCTTGAAACCTTTTTCGCTGTCCCCATGTACAGTTCTCTGAAATGGAACGGCTTTCTTCCTGAGCAAGTGATGACATTATGGTCAGAAGTAATTCCCCACGTCCATCAAACGTCCATATATTCTCCTTTTCAAAATAACACTCAACTTTATTATCTTTAAGTTTTCTTATCGTTGTTAGGCTATCCACCGTGTTTCTTGCAAACCTACTCACCGATTTGGTTATTATTAAGTCTATCTTTCCGGAAAGAGCATCATCGACCATCTTTTTGAAACCTTCTCGTTTTGCGGTATTGCAACCGGTTACACCTTCATCTGCATAGACGGAAACAAACTCCCAATCTTCCCTGCTTTTAATATATTTTGTGTAATAATCCACTTGAGCCTCGTAACTTGTAAGCTGCTCCTCGTGGTCGGTACTCACTCTTGCGTACGCACATACGCGCCGTTTCTTTTTACTGTCGAGAGGTATCGCCGTTGTTTTGCTTATTGAGGCGGGTATAGTAATCACAGTTTTCGCCATATCTTTTCCCTCCCGTCTTTGAAAGTAAAATGTAGATCTCCACTTTCAGCGACCGTGATAAATTCAATGGTTTTGTTGAAAACATCTTCCTCGAAATTTTCCAAACCAAGTATATAAGCCGAAATATTTGCAATATAGCTTTCGTTGTAACTGCAGGAGTGCTTTTTATGCTTTGATACTTGTCTTCTCTTTCCTATACAGTACCAGTAAATATTTTTATTGCATAGTTTCTTTCTGTGATAAAATTCTCCACAACACGAGCATTTGATTTTATCCTTAAAACATTCTTCGTAATTACTGTATTCGTTTCGCAAAGGAACTAAATTCACCCATTCTTTCACTGAACCGTCATAAAAAACGAATGTCAAATTGCCTTGCATATCAGCCTTAATAATTTTTATCTTTTCTTCAAAAATATCGGGATTAAATTCATCAATCTCCAATACCCAAGAACTTATATTCTTTAGCTGTTCCTCATCGAAATAAATACTGTTGCGTTTATCGGTTTTCTTTTTTCGGCAAAACCATTTTATATAATTCTTATAAGCACGTCTTGTGTAGTATCTTCCGCATACCATACACTTTATCTTATGCGTGAACGCTGTTATTGTTGGGATAGCGGCTCGCCTTTTTATCTCTGCCTGAACTTTATCAAATGTTTCCCTATCGATAATTGCTTCATGGCAATCTTGAATAAGATATTTCGGTAGTTCTCCCCTATTCTTTATTTTTCGTTTGCTTATTGGGTCTGTCACAAATACCTTTTGTAAAACTCTGTCACCCGCATAAATCTCATTGCTAAGAATATATTTTACTGCAACATATTCTATCCCGGAACCTTTTATTTCGTCTGCAATAGATCTGTATCCAAGTCCGTCAAGGTATCTCTTAAAAATATACTTTATAACTTTGGCTTCTTCGGGAAAGATAACATATTTCTCACCATCATATCTGTATCCGAAAACAACTTTGTTACGGACTCCACCGATTCCGTTTTGATATCTCCGCCTTATTCCCCATTTACAGTTTTCAGAAATACTTATGCTTTCTTCTTGAGCAAACGATGCAAGTAATGTAAGCATAAGCTCACCGGATTCGGATAATGAGTTTATATTCTCTTTTTCAAATCTGACCTCAACTCCAATATCCTTCAGATGTCGAATCGTTTCAAGCAAATCAACCGTATTTCGTGCAAATCTTGATATGCTTTTGCAAAGGATAATGTCCACCTTACCATTATCGCAATCTTCTATTAACCTTTGAAATTCCGCTCGTTTCTTTGTTGATGTACCGCTTATGAACTTATCTGCATAAACACCTGCGTATTCCCAATCGGGATTATTTTGTATAAATTCGCTGTAATAGCTTATTTGTGCCGACAGCGAATGCATAAGCCTTTCACTTTCCATTGATACTCGGCAATACGCAGCTACCTTTTTACGAACAGCTGTCTTCGCCAAAGGCTTTATAACCTTGATTTTTTTCATAAATAGCCTCCTTCTTGGTTTATCAACCATATAGATATATTACTCAAAAAGGCATTTATTTCAAGGTTTTACCCGATAATAATGTTGACAAAAACGGGTGATATTTAGCCAGTAACATTGTATCAATTTTCATATATTCTTCCTCATCGATGATTGCTCCCTCAAGCAACATCTTTGCAATGGAATGAGTAACTTGATATTTCTTTTCCGATTCAAATTCAGTCACTTGCCACACCGCCTTTGAACCTGTCGGCAGCATAACAAGTGCGTGAACAATATTTTCTGTGGTTATTTCCATACGCAGAAAAGATTTTACCACAATATTTGCAGTTAAATGTGTATACAGCTTTTTTGTTTATCTTTTCTGCGTTTTTGTGCCACCATTTTTCTCTGCATTCCTTTGAACAAAATACTTTTCTCTTTATTTTATCCTTTTGAATGATTGCTTGCCCGCAGTTCTTGCATAAAACAGAATTACCTTGCGGTCTCTCAACCGCAATATTCCTTCTGCAAAATGACTTTACCGTATCTCTTGATATTTTCAGTTCATCGGCAATTACAGTATAGCTTTTTCCCTCATTTCTCAGCTTTATTATTTTTTCTTTTTGAATTTTATCCATTTTATAAAGCCTCCTCTCACTATACGGAGATTTGGAGGCT
>JAFUUG010000583.1 GCA_017483905.1 Bacillota bacterium | reverse complement strand
TCTTTCCAATTTTTTAGATTAATGCATCTTTTTGTTTCTCGTATCTTGTTCATATGTTTCACACTCCATACAATTATTTTCAATAATTGTATCATGAATACTGATTCATTGAAAAGACAGGGGATGATTGATCGCTTACCACGAAAATACTCTCATTCATGGCAAACAACAAAAAAGACCGCAAAAAATTTTCACAGTCTTTTTCATTAATTAATGACGTTTAGTATGATCACTCAATTATAACATCACATATTTCCTCATAAGTTGCATTTTTCTTTAATGTTACATTCCCCGTCTTTATTCTTCTTGTATTTTTGTTTTCAATAAGGTATCGTGTAAAATCATTTCCATTTGAAATAACACCTGCTTTTTCAATTATCTCTCCGAATTGTGCAGCCGACGTTCCGGCCGGTACATTTAATGTAACATAAATGTTTTCATTTGCCGCATTACCTGTATTGTTTCCATTATTTGCAGCCGCCGTCGTCACTTGTGTTACAGCTTCGTTCATCTGTGTCGTTGTTTCGGCAACTGTTTCCTGTACCGCCGTCACATCATCATTTACATCATTTTTACTCGGCAACGCAGATAATTCCACCATACCGAGATCTCTTGCCCTCTCTCTTATCTCTTCATCGCTTATCTCGCTTTTTACCGCAATATTGTCTTTTTCCTGAGAATTATACACAACATAAGTTATACTTGCCGTCAATATAAATCCTATACCAAGTCCGAATAGAAAACTTTTAGCCTGCATTATTTTCCACTATCCTTTCCAAGCTGCATTATAAGCTGTACTTCGCCTTGTCCTATATTTAATTTTTTAGCTATCTCGGCGACAGATAGTCCCTCTTTTGCAAGACTTTTTATTTCCTGTAATTTAGGATTGCTATATCTGAATCTTCTTTTTCTGTTTTTCGCAGATACTTTTGTATCTACACTGTTTTCACTTTTTTTATCCTCTATCATCTGATACAGGAATAAAAGTTCATTGTATTTTTCTTCAAATTCCTTAAATACTTCTTCCGATAAACCGTTAAGTTCGTTCATAGCACTGTCGGCTTCCTCCACCGACTTATTAAGAAGCATTTCTATAGCATCGGCATCTGTATTGTTTTCTTCTTTCTTCTCATCTTTTATCAGTGCTGCAATAATAAGGCAAATACCGCCCGCAATGATAAACAATATCGTGGTTAAAGTCATTTTTAAACTCCTTTTATATGCTCACATCAAAAATGCTGGAGCTGCTTTTGGCTTTTTTTGCCTCTTCACTCTCTTCTTCTTTTCCTCTTCTTCTCTTTCTTCTCCGGTATTCACCCTTGTTGCCTTCCTGTCCGTCTTTTATAAGCTGTTCATGAGATTTTGATGTTTGCACCGTTTTTTGCTGTTCGTGTGTTACTTCCTGCTGCATATGCTGTGCAAAAGCAGATTGTTCTTCATTGTTTCTTACACCCTCATCAGCTATCCTATGCACATTGGTAGTCTGATTAACCATTATATTCAGATCTATAGGTCCAATCCCCATATCATCACCTCTTAAAACAAATCAATAATAAGTTCCTATCCTCACCTTGTTTCCATCGCTGTATAATGCACAGCAATCGAGATTATCTCTTATATACATTACAGTATTGTTTATCATTACCTTTACGCCGCTGTAAATGATATTTCCCGCCTCTATTTTTCCGCTTTTCTTATTAAGATGAGGCTGCAGCTCATCAAGTCTTGTCTGTAATTCCTTTATTTTCGTTTTGAATACTATCTTTGAACGCATAGATTCCATAAGTATCTTCTTCTTATCTTCAGGAAGTTCATTGATACCGACCTTTGATAATATGTCAACTATTTTCATCGTCTTTTCATATTCTTCGTTGGTTCTTTCAAGTTCTTTCAGCTTAGCTCTGTACTCTTCAAGTATCTCCGGACTTATACCCACCTCAATATCTGTCACTGTTGCCATATTTGAGCCGATAGTCCTTGCCCTTACCTTTTCGCCTGCGATTATTTTTCCGCCTACCAACAGCCCCCTCTTACCTATAAGGTTGAGAACATTTCCGCATTTAACATTTGAATGCATTATTGAATTTGCAGTTATATTAATTCCGGCTTCCAGAGTACAATTCTCAACAAAATTAGCATTTATATCAAGTCCTGCTTTAACAAGTGTTTTACCGCCTCCGTGTATTCCTTTCATCACCATTATGTTACCTTCGCTTATCAGAGTAACACCGTCTTCCACCGTACCCTCTACTTCAATATCACCTCCGGCGACTATAGAAAATCCCGATACCACATTCTTCTTTACAACGACCGTACCGAGGAAATTTATATTTCCCGTTTCATTTCCGACATCTCCCGCTATTTCAAGTATAGGGGATATAGATACTCTGTAGTCAAGATATATGATCCTTCCGGCAATTTCCGCTTTGAGAGTTTTTCCGTCCTCCGAGATAACGGTATTTTTCCCCTTAGGCAGTCTTGGTGCAGGCTTTGCTTTAACAGCTTGATTTATCTTACCAAGTACGTTCATACCGTCTTTTCCCGGTATAGCATCATGCATTATTGCAAGTGTTTGTCCAGCGTTAGCCATTTCAAAGAAATCGACATTTCTGTAATCAACATAACCGTTGTCAAGTTCTTTAGGCTTTATTTTCTTTTTATCTGTAGAAAAGAAATATTCAAGATAACCGTCTTTTCCCTCTGTAGGACGTTCTCCCTCTGCCACGATATAAGATTTCCCATATTCTTTGGACTCTATCAGCTCTCTTAATTTATCTTCCTTTATGCCGAATCTTACTCCGCTGCCTTTAAGCATATCAAGTGCATCCTGAAAAGACAGCATAAGACCCTTATATACAGGTTCTGTAAATATGACCGATGCCGTCATTTTATCTTCGCTGATATTTATCTCCATTCTTTCGTTTTTGGAGTCTATAAAATTCTGATTTGATATTCTCTGTTCAGGCAGTTTTTTAAGTATAGCCTCATCTATAGCCTGAAAATCCACATCTTTTATATTATATTTTCTCACCAGCTTGAGTATATCATTCTTTACATTCACAACATCGTAATCTATTATTACATATATTCCGTCAGGTTTTACCACAAAATCTGTTTTTGATTCTTTAGCCACTTTTTTACACCCCTCATTTTAGTTGAAAAATAAGATCGATTTATATTTTCCGAGTTTATTTTTAAGTATTCTTACCGAATTTGAATGGATCTGTGACACCCTTGATTCGGACACTTCCAATATCCTGCTTATTTCCCTGAGCGTAAGCCCTTCAAAATAATATAAGCTTATAACTGTTTTTTGTTTTTCGCTTAATTCCTCTATTCCCTTTATCAATATATCTCTTACTTCGTTATTTTCATACATTTTTTCGGGAGTTTCACTGTTTTTTGCAGTCAACTCTTTCGTCTGCTGTTCATAATTCTGTTCAAAATAGTCGTCAAGAGAGATCAATGTAGATATATTTGATTTTTTTATCATATCCTGTATCTCATCAATATCAACATTCAATATTTCAGCCAATTCTTCTTCTGTCGGCTGTCTGCCATACTGTGCCTCATAATCGTTGCACGTCTGTTCAAGCAGTTTATTTTTTTGTCTTAAATTTCTCGGTACCCAATCAAGCTTTCTTATATTATCGATCATTTCGCCTCTGATCCTTAGCGATGCGTAAGTTTCAAATTTTACACCTTTTTTATGATCGTATTTATCTATTGCATCTATCAATCCAAGTATACCGTAACTTATCAGATCTTCATAATCTACATAATTTCCAACGTGTGCATTCAATCTGCCGGCAACATACTTTACCAGATGAACATTTTCCATTATTATCTGTTCCCTGATATTACTGTCCTTTGTTTTTTCGTATTCTATCCAAAGATTGTTATCCATTTCCGACATTCACCACACGTTTCTTAGATTTTACCCCTGTAATTCTTCCTGCAATTCAGGCGTTTCTCCATTATTTTCTGCTTCTTTCTGTTCTTCTTCCAGCCGTTTCTTTTCTTCCTCAACTTTCTCAATAGCCTTATTCAGATAATTCTGTCCCCAGCTTCCCAGTATAAAAGCTACTATTATAGTTATGACCATACTTAATGCCGTTCTGGTCAATGACTCAAAATTTATAAGCGAATATATCCCCGCTATCACCGCTGCAAATATAGCAATGCGTATATTCATTTTTTCGATCATAATATCAAACCGCCCTTAAATAGTATATATACCGTGACCTATGGTTTTCACTATCAGTCTGCCATCATCTGCATATAACTCTATCGTTCTGCCGTAAGTATCTCCGACGTGTTGTGCAACTATCGGGATATTAAGGTTTCTTAATATGTTCGTTGATGCCTCAACATTTCTGTCGCCTATCCTCATACTTGGATTTCTCGCATCAAATGCAAATATCTGTGCACCGCCCGCAAGTTTTGCCTTTATGTAGTCTTTCCTTGCTCCCATAAGTACCATATCTCTGAGCAGTTTCATTATACCTGTATCGGCGAATCTGGCAATATTGGAATTATTTTTTA
This sequence comes from Bacillota bacterium, assembly GCA_017483905.1. Classification (GTDB taxonomy): domain Bacteria; phylum Bacillota; class Clostridia; order Lachnospirales; family CAG-274; genus RGIG4831. Next base: position 2,002 of record JAFUUG010000583.1, on the reverse strand, counting down.
TTTGTGTACTGTCAGGCAGCATTATGTGTGCAAGACCCGCAACTTTCGTCATCGGATCGTATAATGCTATCCCGACGCATGAACCAAGTCCGAGTGTTGTCAGGACACCGGGTGCTCTTACAACATTGAGATCTGCCATGCCTACTACTGTCATTTTGTCGTATGCATTCATATACATTCTCCTCAACCGATTAGTTTGAAAGAATACCTCTGTTTTTTCTTGCTAATTTTCTTTGTTCTTCAAAAATATATTTTATAATGGTTTCTCTTGTCTTATCTTTTATTTCCTTAAATTCAACTCTGTACTGATATTTATAGTTTGACTTAGGGAAAAACTGCTTATTAAGAACTTCCGCTATTGCAAGGCAAGCCATATCATTAAGCTGTATAAGTACTTTCACCCTGTCCTTTTCATCAAGTTCCACATTAGAGAGAAATCTTATTCCGCCTGCACCGAGATCTTTTATTATCCCCTGTGAAAATATCAGATCTGTATCTATCTTGTCTACTTCTTCCGTTTACTCATTTTTTTCTATTTTCTCAAATTTGACAGGTAACAGGCAGTTAAATCTGAAATATTCTCTTCTTTGTACTTTAAGACCGTCATTTATTATTTTGAGCTTCATAAAATGAAACTCACCCTCTGACAAATATTCTACCACGACACAATCGAATTTGAACATACCCTTTTCGGTAAAGAATACCACTACATATTTCTCCGTCATGGGCAGCTTTATAAGTTTTCCGTAAGATATCGGCATATATGCCAGTACTTCTTTTTTATCGCTGTCTACCTTCTCCACAAGACTGGCAAATGTTTTAAGCCCTTCATCTCTTTTAAGCGTGATCTCTATTCTATTTCCGATACTTATGCTATCTAAAGTCATATTATCCACTCCTAATTATTAAATATATTCACCAATCTCTTCATAAATCCCTTTATACCTACGCTCTGGCTTGTTTCAACATAATCCATATCCATCATTTTGCTGCCTATCTTTTCAAGTGCCTTTGTAAAACTGCAATTAGGATACAGCATTGAAGCAGGTTCCTGTTTTTTTACCGCTTTCACAAGGTATCTGTCGTAAGGTATACATCCAAGATCTTCTATCTGCACATTAAGAAATTTTCCCGATGCCCTGTTTATCTTTTCGTATATCTCAACGCCCTCTTCTTCATCATCTACCCTGTTTACGACCATTTTGAATTTAGGCATATGACCTCGCTCTTCTTTTATAGTTTTTATCAGTGCATAAGCATCCGTAATGGAAGTGGGTTCGGGAGTTGTTACTATTATCGTTTCATCGGAAGCTTTTATGAAGTTTACTACCGATTTCGATATTCCCGCACCTGTATCTATTATTATTATATCAAATATTGCATCAAGATACGAGAAATTATTTATAAAATAGTTCATTTGTTTTTCTGTTATATTTGTAAGTTCTTTTAGACCGGAACCACCGGAGATAAATTTTATTCCGAAAGGTCCGTCCGTCAGAACATCTTCAATATCTTTTTCGCCTTTTAATACATTTGCCAGACTGTATCTCGGCATTATACCAAATATGACTTCTATATTCGCAAGACCGAAATCGGCATCTATAATAACTACTTTTTTATTCATTTTGCTGAACTGTATCGCAAGATTGACAGAAAAATTGGTCTTTCCGACTCCGCCCTTGCCGCTTGTCACAGTTATCACTCTTGCCGATAAGTCAAGGCTTTCTCTGTCTTTTCTGTTTGTATTGTTCAATAAATTTCTCAGATTATCAGCTTGATCTATCATTCGTACATACTCCCTAGTAAAGTCTTGGCAATTTTCTCGGGCATCATTTTTTCAAAATCATCGGGAACATCCTGCCCATTTGATATATAGCTTATCTCACGACCTGTATCAAAACAAAGATTTAAAATATTTCCGATCGTTGCCGTTTCATCAACTTTTGTAAGTATTATCTTGAAATCAGTCACTTTTTCATACGCTCTTACCGTATTGATGAGA
>JAFUUG010000582.1 GCA_017483905.1 Bacillota bacterium | reverse complement strand
GTCCGTAACTATATTTTCTATATTCACTGCAATTATCCCCGTTTTTTTATTATCCGCCAAAATAAAACACTCCCTTTTGAAGTAAAGGCTGTGAAGAATTTTACCCTCACAGCCTTATCATATCATCAATGTAAACTTCTTAAAGCTCTTATCAATTTATCAACATCTTCATAATTATTGTAAATCCCAAGCGTTGCCCTTACCGTTCCCTCAAGTCCAAGGCTTCTGAGAATAGGCTGTGCACAGTGGTGTCCGGCTCTCACTGCTATACCGTAATTGTTGAGATATTCACCCACATATTCGTTTGAAAATCCGTCTGCAACAAGTGAAAGCACACCTGCTTTATTTGCCGCATTTCCGATTATGTGTATATTATTTAATTTATTTATCTCTTTTGTAGCATAGCTGAGAAGTTCATGTTCGGCTCTGTTTATATCTGCAATACCTATATTTGTAACATATTCAAGTGCTTTTCCAAGTCCTACCGCATCGGCAATACTGCCTGTACCTGCCTCAAATTTATTCGGAGCCGGATTGTATATCGTTCTTTCAAAAGTAACATCTTTTATCATATTTCCGCCGCCATGATAAGGTTTTGCACTTTCAAGCAGTTCCTTTTTACCATATACAGCACCTATACCCGTAGGTCCATATATCTTATGACCCGAAAATACGAAGAAATCCGCATCATAAGCAGACACATTCACAGGCATGTGAGCAACAGACTGTGCACCGTCTATAAGTATCCTCACACCGTGAGCGTGTGCGATCTGTATAAGTTCGGCTACAGGTGTTATCGTTCCCAGTGCATTTGAAACCTGTGTAACTGAAACAAATTTTGTACTTCTCGTAAAAAGCTCCTCATATTCGGAAAGTATCAGCTGTCCCGTTTCATCAACAGGTATCACTTTTATAACAGCACCCGTTTCCTGTGCAATTATCTGCCATGGCACAATATTTGCATGATGTTCAAGGAGAGAAACTATTATCTCATCTCCCGGATTTAAGAGCGGCTTTACATAACTGTGAGCAACAAGATTTATGCCCTCTGTAGTGCCTCTTACGAAAATTATTTCGTCCTTGCTTGATGCCCCAAGAAAATCAGCCGTTATCTGTCTTGCATTTTCATAGGCATCTGTAGAACGTGCAGCAAGAGTATGTGCCCCTCTGTGAACATTTGAATTTTCATGCTTATAATAATAGCTTATCCTGTCTATTACCTGTATCGGTCTTTGTGTCGTTGCCCCGTTATCAAACCAGACAAGATCGTGACCGTTTACTTTTTCCTGTAATATCGGAAAATCCGCACGAATATCATCAAGGGATCTTGTACCGACAATAACACCCGAACTCTTTGGCTGATCCTCTGTACTTGTACGGACACTTTCCTCTTCTGCATGAGTATACGATACAACGCTCGGAGAATAGGATACAGACTCATTTGCAGCCGAAATTATCGAAGCATTGGCATTTTCATAAAAAACGTTTGCATAAGGCAAAACTTCTCCTACACCGCCGTTATAAACAGATGTTTCCGATACAGTCTGCGTACTGCCATAATCACCGAATAAATGATTTGCTATACATTCAAGCTGTGATATATCAGGCAATCCGTATGCGTTAAAATCATCAGTAGTCATAATACTCACCAACCTCTACATCCTCAAGCACTGCAATCGCATCGTCTGCAAGAATAGCTGCGGAGCAGTACAAGGACAAGAGGTAAGATGCAACACCCTTGTTGTCTATTCCTCTGAAACGTATGGAAAGACCGCGTGAGTGTTCATTCTTCATACCTGCCTGGTAAAGACCGACTACACCTCTCTTTGCTTCGCCTGTACGAACAAGCAGGATATTTGTTTTGCCGCTTTGGCTCTTGGGGTTCTTTAAACCGTCAACAAGCAGTTTGTCCGTGGGGATAATGGGG
>JAFUUG010000581.1 GCA_017483905.1 Bacillota bacterium | reverse complement strand
ATTCTCTTTTTCCTTATCTTCATATCCGCTTCATCAAATGAAAACGCAGGGTCTTCCGTTTCAAGTATTATCCCTCTTGACTTTTCAAATATATTACTCAATTCTTTAAGACATCTTCCCCCTATTCCCTTGCCCCTTAATTTCTCATTTACCGCAAAATAATCGAGCAAAAGATAATCTTTCTGATTTTCATAGCACACAAAAGCATAAGCGTTCATAATACCGTTTTCAAAAAAACCTACACAAGAATAATTTCCGTTATTTCTCATTGTATATATCTTTTTCAGCGGTTTTACCTCCGACGCATGAAAATCTCCCTTCATATTGTTTTCATATATGTTTCTTATCTCGTTCTCCTCAAAGAACACTATATCAGACATTCTCCCTCTCCTTGTCAATACCCTTATTTTTCGCTCTTTTATCATCTTTATTTTTTCTTGCCGCCGCAAATGTCATATATCCGACGTATTCCGCTCCGTTTAAGGTAAGCAGATCTCCGCAATGTTTTAATGTACTTCCCGAAGTTCGTATATCATCTATAAGCAATACTCTCTTTCCTCTTATCCTCTCTTTGTTTTCCACCTTAAAAGCATCTTTCAGATTTTCAAACTTTTTATCTGCCCCTGTCTTGCTTTGCGGCAGAGTATTTCTTACTCTCAGAAGTATCCCCCTGTCATGAACTATCCCTGTAAGTTTACTCAATTCCTCAGCTATAAGTGCAGTCTGATTGAATCCTCTCTTTTTCTCTTTCTTTCGATACATTGGCACGGAAACGATAATATCGCAGTCATTCAAACCATTTTCAAGTGCCTTGATATACATATATTTTGCGATATACGGTGCATATTCCGGGTGATTTGAATATTTGAATCTATGTATACAGTTTTTCACTATCTCCGAATAATAAAATACAGAATTCCCGTTTTCCGAATATACAAGTTCATTTTCACAATACCGACAGGTTTTCATCTCGTTATCTTCATCTATAATATCACCGCAGAACATACATTTATTCGGATATAATGCTTTTAACAGCTTATTAAATATCTCACCGCATATATTCATATAAATTTCTTATTCTCTCTTTCAGATATGTATACCTGTTTACTTCCCTGTTGTTATCGACCATTCTTTCAAGCGTTTCGGGTATCCCCACTATTACCGCTAGTTCTTTTGCCCTCGTTACCGCCGTATAGAGAAGATTTCTGCTAAGCAGCATTGCAGGACCGCTGTGTATCGGTATTATCACTACTCTGTATTCGCTGCCCTGTGATTTGTGTATCGTTACCGCATAGGAAAGTTCAAGCTCATCAAGCTGCGTATAATCATATTTGACGTGCTTGTTGTCGTCATAAACGACTTCAATATACTCTTCGTCATCATTTATCCTTTTAATGATGCCGTCATCACCGTTAAACACACCCGTACCGTCATCCACATATTTTCCGTTTTCATATATCTCCCATGTTATATTATAGTTATTCTTTATCTGCATTACTTTGTCACCCTCACGGAAAACAGTCCCCCTGTATTCCTTTTCGGCTTTATACGGTGATGACGGATTCATCGCTTCTCTTAAGAACGGATTCAGATTTATTACGCCTATCTGTGATTTCCTCATAGGCGTAAGCACTTGTATCTCCGATGGCTCACACTTTGCAAACTTAGGCAGTCTGCTTGTTATCAGCTCTCTTATCGTTTCCGCCACATCATCTATGTTGTACCTTTTCACGAAGAAAAAATCTTTGTTCGGTTCATTCAATACGGGATATTCACCCTTGTTTATCCTGTGGGCATTCATTATTATCGAGCTTTCCCTCGCCTGTCTGAATATTTCCGTAAGCCTTACGACCTTTATCCTTTCGCTTGCGATTATATCTCTCAGCACATTTCCTGCGCCGACAGATGGCAGCTGATCCGCATCTCCTACGATTATAAGCCTTGTTCCTATTGCAATTGCTTTAAGTAAATGGTGCATAAGGATTATATCCACCATCGAACTTTCATCTATTATCACGACATCCGCTTCTATAGGGCAGTCCTCGTTTTTTTCAAAAGTCTGTTTCTTGCTGTCCTCCGCAAGAAAATTTATCCCCAGCAGTCTGTGTATAGTTGCCGCAGGTCTGCCGGTGGTCTCGGTCATTCTCTTTGCCGCTCTTCCCGTAGGTGCGGCAAGCTGTATTTCATAATTTTCTTCATCAAGGAGTTTTATTATTGTATTTATAGTTGTTGTCTTTCCCGTTCCGGGACCTCCCGTTATGACCATAACGCCGTTTTTCATCGCCTGTTTTACGGCTTCTCTCTGCTGAGCCGCAAGCGTTATATTTTCTTCTTCTTCTATTTTCTTTATCTTCTTTTCGTAATTTCCCGCATTATGCAGGTCAACGGAAGCCAGCTCTATTAATTTCTTTGCGACATAAGATTCCGCATAATAGTAAGATGAAAGAAAAATTATAAGTCCGTTTTCCGTTCTCTCGCTGCATACTTTTCTCTCTATCAGTAAATTGTCTATCCCGTTTTCGACCGTTTCGGGAGCTATTTCAAGAAGAGCAGCACTCTGCGTCGTCAATTCATCCGCAGGAAGATAAACATGACCATTTGCGCTGTTGTTGCTCAGTACATATTTTATACCGGCTTTTATCCTGAAATCCGATTCCTTGCTTATCCCGACTTTTTCCGCTATCTCATCTGCCGTTCTGAATCCTATACCGTATATATCCTCCGCCAGTACATAAGGGTCTGTCTGTATCGTCTGTATCGTTTTTTCCTTATAATGCTTGTATATCTTTACCGCATAAGTCGGCGAAATATTAAAATCCTGCAAATAAAGCATCACTCGCCTTAATTCAGTCTGCTCATAGAATACATTTCCTATCTGTATAGCCCTGTTCAGACTTATCCCCTTTATCTGTGCAAGTTTTTCGGGAGTTTTCTCCATCACTTCAAAGGTCTTATCCCCGAACTTTTCGACTATTTTTTTCGCATAACTCTTTCCTATACCCTTTATCACACCCGATGCAAGATATTTTTCTATCCCCTTTTCGCTTGACGGCATCATTTTTTCATAAAATTCAATTTTCAGCTGTTCACCGTACGAGGGATGCTTTATCATACTTCCTATGACTTTTATGCTCTCACCGATATTTATATTTGCCACCGTTCCGACACATATGATCTCTTCTTCTTCATCTCCGCCCTCGCTGAGAACTTTGGGTTCATCGAAAACAAGTGAAAAAACAGCATAAGAATTTTCACTGTTATAATAGATTATATTATCGACCGTCCCCGATATAACAAGCTGTTCTTCCATTTTTCCACCTCTTTTCAGCTATATATAAAAATTTTTGCCATAAGTGCCGCAAGATTAAGTATCAATAAAAAAGCGTAAAATATCTTTGCTTTCCTTGCCCCTTTTTTCATTTCCTCTTCGGAAAGATTTTTATCTGTATTCGGCATTTTTTCGGGCGGCAGTAATATCATAGCCACGCAAAATATAATAACGATAACATAAACGACATTTATTACAATATTTCCGTTGATCATTTCATTTCCCCACTTTATAAAATAAAAGGATACCAATGTAATGTATTATGGTATCCTTTTAAAGTACCTTTTAAAGATTTGATTTTATTTTCTCGATTATTTCCTTGTATTCATCTTCGCTGAGATATTTAGGAGGATTCACATTCATCTCGAATGTTCCGCCGAATCCGTATCCGTCTTTCTGCTTAGGTACGATATGCACATGAAGATGAGCAAGTGTATCGCTGAACATTCCGTAATTGACCTTTGCAGGAGATACAGCCGCATTAATAGCCTTTCCGACTCTCTGCATATCTTTTATAAAGAGTGCGGATTCTTCTGCCGAAAGGTCTGTAAGCTCAACACCGTGATCCTTATAAGCCATAACACATCTTCCGTAATAAGTCTGCTCTTTGAAAAGATATAATTTGCTCACTCCGAGATCTGCAATATAGATCATAAGCGAATCGAGTTTTTCTTTGTTCTTGCAGTATAAACAATTTTCCATTAAAAAAACCTCCCTGATATTTATTATAAGAATATTATACCATAAATATATAATTTTTCAATAGCTTATGAGTAATATCAATTTTTTCATTATTCACAGTTCCGTATAAAATTCTCAAAGTCAAAAAAATCTTCGTCCCTGTTTATCATATCCCATAATTTCTCGGCGGATAGATTACTTTTTTCCGTTATTTCTTTATTCTGTCTGAATTTTCCTCTCAGACTGTTATACATATCCCTTATTTTTATAAAATTTCTTACTCTTTCAACTCTTTTGCCGTCGCATCCGTCGTTTAATGCTTTTGCTATATAATACACAAGCATCGCGTCATCAAGAGCATGGTGTCTGCTTATATCATCTTTGTCGGCATTATATATGTATACAGCTTCTTCAAGGCTTAACCCTCGTATCCTCAGTAATTTTTCCATTATGGCGGCATAATCCTCTATCTTTCGCAGGATAGTATGTTTATCGGGGACTATCGGATACATTTTACAGTTTTTCCCTAAAGCCACTTCATCGTAATCGCCCCACGTATATATTTTTTTGACTTTGTATTTTTTTACTATATCCACCATTTCCGCATAGACAGTCAAAAAATCTTTTCCCTTTTCATCTATGATATCCTGAGTTATTCCTGTAAGTTCAGTTATTCTCTCAAATATCGGAGCTTTTTTTGTTTTTACATAACTCTGATATTTTTCAAGTATGTTGAACGTTCCATTTTCATATATAACAAGACCAACCTCTATCAGATCAAAATATTCCCGTTTATTTGAACTTTCCGTATTCAATTCAAGATCCATAGCAGCGTATACATCGCTCATTTTATCCTCCAAAAAATAGGGGCTGCGAAAAAATTATTTTTTCACACCCCACACATTTTATAAATCAGTCTTCTTCCTGACCTTCAAAGTCAGCAGCTCTGTAGTCAACGAAATCCTCTTCGTCCTCATCGCTGTAGTCTATATAATCATCATCGTCGAATTCTTCCTCATCAAGTCCTTCTGTCACACAGCCGCAGCAAAGTTTGCTTTTGAGCTTATATGCTATTACCGCAATAGCCGTACCTACAAGTATAAGTCCGATTATTATAAGCACAATATTTCTTGTATTGTTCTTGTCGCTGAGTTTTTTAAGTTCGTACTTGATCTCTTCAATAGATGTGTTTTCTTTCTTCATAAAATTATCACTCCTTAATTAAATTTGTTTTTGTAATACTTTTCCTTAAACTCACGATTACGCATCTCATTATACTGTATATAAGCCTGTCGCATAATCTGTCTTTCATCATGGAATTTCAAAAGGTAATAGGCTTCATGCTGCTTATAAAAACCTGCATCTGAAAAAAATTCTTCCGCCTGCGGCTTACAGTAAAAGGAATCCGATCTCATAAGATACCAGTGAACAGTCTTATTGACCATATCATTTGTACCATGAAATGTATATTGTGTCTTGCCGATATAACTGATTATCTCGGCAGAAACACCCGTTTCCTCCTTAACTTCTCTCAGTGCCGTCTGAGAATGTGTTTCACCCTCTTCAACAGTTCCTTTAGGCATAACCCACCCCATATATCTGCCATTCTGATTCTTATAGAGTAAAAGGACTTTACCTTTATGGATCACTACGCCTCCACAACTGACTGCTTCAATCACATAAATTCCTCCTACCAAAAGAAAGGGGTCGCCTTCCCGATATGTTAATAAAATACATCTGTATTTTATTAAAAATGTACTCTTAAATCAATTATAACCTGTTTTGAGAAATTTTTCAAGGAAAAATATCAATATTATAAAAAAATGTTCAAAAATTTGATGCCCTGTTGAATTTTTTTGAAGCATCTGTCCAAAGAAACACGATAAAGCAAGCAAAAATAACATAATATTTATCAAAATCGGACATAAGAATAAGATCATACAGCCCGTGCTTCAGAAAAGGAGAAAGAAAGGCAGGCAAAAAATAAATACGTCTGTAATATTTTGCATAGGATAAGTAATACCCCATAGATACAGCAAAAAGAGCATGAGCCGGAACCGACAGAAATGCCCTCATAACTGCGGTCTGCACCCCTCCGAGTTCGCTGTCAAATACATACAGTACGTTTTCTATCCCGGCAAATCCAAGCGATATGAATACGCTGTATACTATACCGTCAAAAAAAGTATTATAATATTTTGAGTTAAAACAGAGAAGAATAATTATAAGAAATTTAAAAGATTCTTCCGTAAGAGAAGCACTTGCAAACGAAAGAAAAAATACATCATCTTTTAATTGCGGCAGCAGAGATTCCACAAACATTTCGCAAAAAACGACAGGCAGAGAGATCATTACACCATAAAAAACACCCGCTGCAAGAAAATGTATCGGTTCTTTTTCATATCGGTCTCGGATATACACATAAAACAATATAATAAAGATCGGTGCAACAGATAAAAGAAGCAGTTTCAGCATTTTTATACCTCAGAAATTATGGCTTTAAGGAACTGTAAATAAATTACTTTTAAATTTTTATGTAGAATAAATTTTCACAGACAAGGCGGAGGAATGAGCCATAGCGGCGGCTATGGTGATTGACGACAACGCAGTATGCGGAAATTTAGGCACATCAAAATAAAAGATTATTTGTTTACAGTTCCTGATTACAGTATTGACATAAATTTTCTCCGAGATACACAAAAAAATTGACAAAAGACCTCCGAAAAACCAAAAGAAAATAAATTTTTTTCTAAAAAACAGGGTGTGAAAAAATTGATTTTCACACCCCACCTTATATCACATTTACAACGAACTGCTTTGCCCGTTCATCATATCAAAGAATATATCTGTCTATAAGCGAAACGAGTTTTGCTATCTCGGGTTTTGTTATCTGTGCCGTAGCACCGAGAGATTCGCCTTTTCTCCTCATTTCCTCATTGATAAGCGATGAGAATATGATAACAGGTATTTCTTTGAGTTCCGGATCGTCACGGATAAGTTTAAGTAAACGATGACCGTCCATCTGCGGCATCTCTATATCCGATACTATACAAGCAACATGATTTGCAATAGGCTCGCCCGTTGCCTTGTATGTCTGGAGTTTATCCCAAGCCTCTTTACCGTTTGTGCAAAGTGTAAGGTTGTCATATCCCGATTTTTCAAGAGATTCCATTATCATCTTTTCAAGAAGAGGTGAGTCCTCTGCAAGAAGTACAGGCTTATGGCAGGCAGGTCTTGCACCGAGTTCTTTTATATCCGATGCCTGTATACCCGTTTCAGGGCTTATATCCGCAAGTATCTTTTCAAAGTCAAGAATAGTTATAAGTCTGTTGTCATATCTTGCAATGCCTGTTGCAAGTCCCTCTTCTCCGCCGTATATAGTCGGATCGGGCTTTTCGATATTTGCCCATGATATTCTGTGTATACCGTCTACAGAATGAACATGGAAAGCCGAATATACTTTATTGAAATTTGTAATTATAAGAATATTTCTCTCTTCGCTGTCCGTTGCCGGAAGTCCCATATAAGAAGCAAGATTTATAACGGTCATTATCGTATCACGAGGCTTGAATACACCCTCAACAAAAGGATTTGAATTAGGCATCGGAGTAACTTTGCTGTACTGCATGATCTCAACGACTTTTGCAACATTTATCCCGAAATGTCTTGTATCAATAGTAAACTCCATTACCTCAAGCTCGTTAGTACCGCTTTCAAGAAGTATCTCATTGTTATTTTTTTTAGAAATCGCCATTAAATAGCCCTCCTTATCAGTATCCGCACTCTGCTCCCAAAGAGCCGGAAATAATTTTATTCCATCGGCAGTCACGAGGAAACGGATATTCCTCTCCCGCTTTTATCTCTTATATCTATTATATCATTTTATACAAATAAATCAAATAAAAATTTTGAATTTTGTTAAATTTATTAAAGTTTATAAAATAATAACAAAAAAAGCATATTTATTTATTGAATTTATTTGCCATAAAAGTATATGACAACCGAAATATTGCCGAGGATTCCCAAAAATACCGCAACAGACCCGCTCTTGATAAGAAATGTCCGTTTTTCTCAATGTTTTTTCTTATTTTTTTTCTTTTTGGGCTTTGTATCGAACTGTTTCTTTGAAATATTTGCAAGCGCACCCTTATTTTCCTTTGGTGTCACTTTCTGTTCAGAAGTCGACGGCTTATCTTCCGCATCTTTTGTATCTTTCTTGTTTTTTGCGGCTTCTTTGGCTTTTGCTTTCTTCTCTTTCTTGAGAGTTTTAAGTTCTTCCTCACTCTTCATGCCCGCAACGCTTACTATGTAGATACCCGCAAGCTCCACCTTTATATTTTTCTTTAAAGGTATCGCATTGTAGACCTTCTTGTCGCACATAAGCGTCATTATCTGCGGTCCTATCTTTGCCTGAACGAAGTACATTTTTATATATTTATATATAAAAGGCACCTGATCCATTGCAGCCTTTGGCATATTTATATTGGTTATCCTGTCTTTTTTCTTGTCGATAACATATATTGATGCCATCTGTTTCGTCTTTGATATAAGCTGTTCCTGTTCGTCATATTTGGCATACAGTTTTTTGTTTAACATATAAAAACCGAAGATGACAAGTCCTATTACGATAACTGCAAGAACGAGCCAGTCACCGGCTGTAAAAGTGTATCCCATTGCTTTTCCTCCCGTTTAAATATTTATTTTCCGCAACTTTACCATATACTATAGTAAACGACATTTATATTTTATAACATTTATGTATTGTAAGTCAAGAGGTTGTGTTATGATTATTGATTTT
>JAFUUG010000580.1 GCA_017483905.1 Bacillota bacterium | reverse complement strand
TAATTATTAAAACTTTGTTATCAAAACATAAAGGCACATATAACCGATTATTTTTTATTTCACAGTCCAAAAAATAAGGACAAGACCCATTTTTAAAATTTTCTTTTAAATCAAACAAATGCACAGTCTTATCCGCTTCTATATCATAAATCAAAATTATTGGTTGATAAAAGCCAATAAAAATAGCATAGTTATTATATTTTATACCCCTCGAAAACAGTTTTTTCACAGCATTATATTCTTTTATAAATTCAACTTTAAGCTCGTTCCACTGTATTGTAATCGGATCATAAGCCCATATTTTATCGTTATTATGAGAAACAAATATAAGTTTATTGTTTATATTTATTATGTCAACAACCGTTAAACTATCAAAAATTGATTTATTGGGAACTCCTTTTTGAATTTCAAAGTTTCCCGTCTTAGTATTTAAGCAAATCAATATGTTTATTTCTGACGGATATAAATAAACATATTCATCTATAATTGCACAACACGTCGTTTTTTTTATTTCAACATATTTCATATAATCCACCAATTACAAGGGGAAATCTTTTTGTAGCAAAAGACTTCCCCTAAAATATAGCCTTATATTAATTATTATTTAAAACTCTTAATAAAAAATATATTAGCTTTGTTTTACTACTGTACCGACATAATCTGTACCATCATAAGTAAGTGATACAGTCATACCTATAACCGAATTAGTAATACCTGTACCGGTAATTTTTAATTTTGATTTATCACTTGTTGTTCCTACAGTTGCTGAGGAAGCTGTATCACCAAACTTAAGATTGCTTACTTTAGTTGTATCTACCGTGCTGACATCTGGTATAGCTATTTGAACCTGTGGACTACTAGAATAATAGAGAACAGTTGTAAGTTCTACCTCTACACCCTCTATAGTAGCAGTTGCAGTATAAGTATCTATACCAACAGTGAATGTTACTACAACTTCTCTGTCAGCAGTAGAATCTTCAGCCAATGTTACCTTCAATGAATCGTCAGAAGATGCATCTACAGTATAAGCTGTTTCTGCTGCCTCTTCTCCGTCAATTTTAACACTTACGTCTTCTGCAGTACCTGTGAATCCTGTAATAGTAATTTCCTTACCGTCAACAGCGATATCATCAGCTTCTACAGCGACCTCCTGAGGCTCAACTACTTCTTCAGCCTCCAAAACAGGTATATTGATCAAATTAGTACCTGAAGCAGCTGCAACAGTCTTGTTTTCAAGATCAAGTGTAACATCAGGTGTAAATCCTGTAGCAGCCTTATCAAGCGTGAATGTAGCTGTTAAACCAACAGTCTTGCTTGGACTTGCTCCTGTAAAATCAGACCAGTCAGCCTTACTGTTACATTCTCCACCGATCTTGAATGCTACTGCTTTGTCATTAGTCTTTTGATCCATTTCAAGAGTATAGCTGTCTTCGGCTAATTTTGTGATGTTCCATGATGGAGCTGCAAGTTTGAATGAGAATGTGCTGTTTTCATTATCAAAAGCAACACCCTTTATATCCTCACCACTCTTGAACGCAGTTTCTGTAGCCTTGAAAAGACCTGCGTTTGCAGTTGAATCCATTTTATAAGATACATCTGCATCTCTTTCAGCTTCGTAAGGAACTAATGCTAATTTAACGTTAAGTGCAGAATTAGTGTCTGTAGGATCTGCCACAACAGTGCCGTCATGAGCAAGTGCCGTTGCATCGCCTGTTACAGCGAAATTTACACTTACACTTACATCATCTGTTCCAAGATTAGCAAAAACTAATGCATCGCTGCCATAGATTGCACCTGCAACACTGCTTGTTTTCAAAGAATCGACAGATTTTTTTTCATTATCAGCAAGTGATAATAAGTTCTGTGGATCAAGCCTGAAATCAAGAGCAGCAGTTGTAGGAACAATAACTTCATAATGCTCTGTGCTTACATATGTCGTAGAACCTTCACCTTCAACTTCTTTAGTTGTAGAAGCGTAAACTGGAGCAGCTAAATTAACACCCATCATAACTAAGCACATAGCGCTTGCAATTCTTCTTTTCATATTACATTCCTCCTTGATTAATATAGAATTTTTGCAAGTAAATTTATAAAATATAATGTATAAGCATCTATTGTCAATAAAAAATAATTTCAAAATAGTAATTTATCGACAATCTGTTCAGCTAATGATAAACTGCAGTGTAGTTATTTATTGCCTTTCGCCCGATCGCAGCGACAGATACAGTCAATCAATAACCGGATCTTAATACATACGCATACATCCATGTATTATACGAATATATCAAAACCATTTTATCATACAGCCCAATCGTTCTTATCAATAAATCAAAGCTGCTTTTTAGTTATTTTTCATGACGGCAACTATCTGTAATTGCACAAATAGAATACCTAAACATATATTTTCAATGTAAAATGTGTAACTTAACGGTTAATGATACATCGCTTAATTCATTATTATTTTCATCTACCAAATGATATTTTGCAACAGCATCATAATCTCCTGCCGGTATTTCTTTATCAAGTGCAAAGCCCGTAAGCTCCGCTCCTACAGGGATATAAGGCGATGAATAAACGACTTCGTTCGTATCTGGTAATATAACGTCCATATATACAGTTCTTGTATTCAATACACCATTTCTTACATACGCATCTTCAGACGGCGTAGTGGCTGTTTCAAATGTCCAGTCAACATTCATATCCGCATTGTAATATCCATCTTCTACGGTCTCTCCCTTTCTGAGTTCCTCTACATTATCAGGAGTAACTACAGTACCCTTTCCAACTACTTTTCTTTCTGCCGTAATAGTTTCCTTTACCACTTCTTTAGGCTGCATCAGCAGATATACTACCGCACCTATAAGTCCGATAATGACCACCAAACCCAAACCTATAAGTATTTTTGTTTTCAACGGTGTAGCCTGTTTAGCCTGATTTTCCATTTCTGCTTTCCTCCTCAATTATTGGGCAATACTTTTTTTGCATATTCATCACGGTATTTCTGAACAAAGTTTTCTTCCTCTCCGTCAAAAAATTTCCGATTCAGTTTTATTAACTCTTCAATGCTCATACTTATAAAGTATAGCTTCATCTGTTCCTCTGAAATTTCCTTTTTTATTAATTCATTTTTTTCATAATTTATGCTTACCTTATACTTGTCGATAACACTTGCGATCTCTTCAAGATATTTTCTTACATTCTTTATTTCTCTGAAACCTATAAGCATAAAATTTTCGATTATAAGAATATAGTAATACACTGTTATATATTCAACTGCAATTCTCATATCCTTATATCTTTTTGATGTCTTTCCTCTTTCATTTACAGCCGTTATCAGCCCCAAAAGATCTTTATATACCTTATTCAGATTCAGTTTCTTTGAGGATGAAGCAATATTATGCCTGTAAAAATACAATATAGCTTTTACATTCGATATATTTTTTGCATACATATAAACCAGAAAAAGAAAATCTATATCCTCATAAATGACTTTTCCTCTGAAATATATTTCGTTTTTCACTATAAGAGTTCTTTTTATTATCTTTGAAAAAATATATCCTGATTTTGCCGCAAGTCTGCATCTTTTTTCGCTTTCAAACAATCCCGTTTCATCATCTGAAACAGTAAAAGCGTTTCTCCTCATCTGTTCATTATAGTAGCCGCAATCTACAACATCAGCTTTATCCTCAATAGCCTTTTTATACATTATTTCAAACATATTAGGTTTGACAAGGTCATCACTATCAACAAAACCTATATATTCACCCTTTGCTATTGATATACCCAAATTCCTTGCTGTTCCGGGTCCACTATTTTCTTTCAATGTTACTGCTTTTATTTTATTTGGATATTGAGCAACTGCCGAGCCTAATATTTCAACAGAATTATCTGTAGAGGCATCGTTTATGCAAATTATTTCAATTTCTTCAAGCGTTTGATTAAGTAAATATTTCAAGCATTCCTGCAAGTATTTTTCTGAATTATATACAGGAACAATAACAGAAACCTTTATATTCACATAACCACCTCGAATCATATTGTTTTATAGTATATCAACATTCTGTATCATTATCGGCTTACCTGTTTTCTTATACAGTGTCACCATCGAACTCGAGTCCCCATAATAAGCATCACTTATTATTATCGGTCTGTCGTTATCCGCTGTATCATCAAAAATACCCCAAGCAGCGTCTTTATAATCATTCACTATCTTTTCATACTCGTCTTTAAGCTGAGGACGCATCGAATTTATCGTAGCCGGTATAAGCGGATGCGGCCGCCACAACAGTGCGATCTCATCTTTATTTTCTTCAAAACTTTTCAGTACAGTTCTTATCTTTTCTATCATTTTTTCCTTATGTTCAAGTAAAGCTGTCAACCCAGTATTATAAAAAATTACCTTCTTTAAATTTCCATCCGGCTTTTTAATTATTTTCATCCATTCTACCGGAATATCTACATCTTCTCTTTTTGTTCCGAGGACTTTATCAAACTTAGGCGAACCGGAACCAACAATTTTGTTTTCCCAGTACTCTTTTTTTATACCATGCTCTTTTCCTAATTCATAAAGAACTTTAATATAAACCTGCCGCATATTTTCGGATTGTACAATGACCTGATCTGCATTTATAACACCCGAAGCCGTACAAAAATGACTTATATTTTCAACCGCTTTCTCATCTTCGGGGTCAGGCTCTTCAAGCACAAAATACGGAATATACACAAGTTTCTCGGTAAATTTCTTTAATTTATCCGAATAGAAATACGGATGTACCGTTGTAACAAAATTTCCGCCATCGTAAGGGTTGTGTATAAATATCATATCAGGCTTTCTTTTTTCAAAATCATACCCGTCATATCGTGTTATAGGCACATATTTCGGAAACTCACTTCCCTCATAATGTTCCTCTCTTAGTGAACCATCGGGATTTCTGTCATAATAAGGAATCGGTATCACATAAGCATCACAGTTTTCATCTTCATCCGCTGCTTTCCAAACGCTTTCAAGCGAATCCCACATCGATGCCTTATATGGTAAGAAAACAACTTCAGTTCTTATCGGTTCATCGGTAAGCATTTTCTCAAAAGATAATATACTCAAGTTCAACTTATCAAGATATTCATCATATTTTTTTGTATTCGATACATTTCCAATAAGTAGTTTAATGCCATTCAAAATGTCATCAATAACTTTTTCATATCCTAAAACTCTATCTTTTTTCAAATTTGTTGTAACTGTCGCTTTAACATGTTCAAACGCACCAAAGCAATCATTAAGAAGATTAACTGCCTGTTTTTTATTGTTCTTTCTTGCCGATGACACATAACTTATACCATCTTTTATTGTTGCAAGCAATTCAATTATTTGATTTTTCACAAATTTTCTCATAACCAATCTTCTTTCTGTGAATGTACCAAATATTAAACAAATCAAATCATATTTTTCATATAAACTCAATGCATTTCGTAAAATTATATACTTTACGCACAAGGTATATTTTTTTGCTTATTTTCAATATTTTTGTAAATTACTGACGGCAATTCTGACGGATTAAATTTTCTATGCAATCGAAAACTTATTCATCGCTGTTCTTTTTTCTTTCATTGTCGGGTGAACATAAAGCGAGAGAGTTATACTTACGCTTGAATGCCCCAATATCTCGCTTAATATTTTCGTACTTAGTCCCGTATTCACCCATTTGGTAGCAAATGTGTGTCTTAGAATATGAAATTTAACTTTCCTGATATTACAGATTTCAAGTGCCTTTGAAAAACGTTTTTGAATATTACGCACATCGATTGCTTTTTTTCTCTTTGAAACAAAAAGGAATTCTTCTTTATTTCTTCCCGATATGTACTCTTTCAGTATTTTCAAAAGATTAGGCGGTAGCGGTATCTCCCTTATGGAATTTTGTGTTTTTGGTGTCGATATGATAACTTTTGTCTTACTGCTTTCGGGTATTTCTTTTTTTATTCTTTGGGTGTTTTTGCATATTTTTAAAATGCCTTTTTGTACATCTATATCTCCGCAAGTCAAGGCACAAAGTTCGCCTATTCGTATTCCCGTTGAAATGCACAATTCAAAGGCAATACCAAAATAATCTTTTTTCGTTTCAAAATATTTTTTTAATTTTTTTATTTCTTTATCCGTCAATACTTCTATCTCTTTTTTCTCATTTCTTGGCGAAATAATAGCTGATGTCGGATTGAAAATATTATGTGTACGCTCTCCGTACCTGAATGCAGCTTTGATAACACATATTATATTTACAACAGTTTTTGACGATAGACCGCCTTTCCCGTCAATTCTTCCGCTTTTAAGTTTCTTTTTCACAAAATCATTGAGATACTGCGTTGTTATGCTTTGAATCGGCATATTGCCGAGTGCCTTTTCTATATGATTTTTGAAGATCTCTCTGTATCTTGCAAGTGTAGATACTTTGACAGTTAGTGAAACAGTATCGAACCACATTCCGAAAAGTTCATTTACCGTCATTGACTTCTGACAACTTATTTTCGACTCCTCATAACCTGTTATTGCATCTAAGAGCTTATTCTTGCATTCTTTATACGTTTTTGCGTATACCGATTTATAAATCGTTTTCCCATTTTCGGTAAAACCACACTTATAACGCCCTTCGTATCTGCCATCACTCCTTTTGTAGATATTCTCACCACGTTTTGACACTTATGCTCCACTCCTCTGAAATTGACTATATTTTTGACGGTTTAAAAATATAATTTGCCTTATTGCAAAAAACATATATATACTCGAAATGCTTGTAAACAAGCGGTTTCAAGCAAAAATAAGCGTATACTTAAAAAGTTAGATAAATATATTTTTTATAAACACTAAAGTTTCCCGAAAAATTGACGATATATAAAGTGTATAGGGAAAAAGCCTTAAAAATAGCTTGACAAACAAAAACAAAAATGGTATTATGTGATTATAGTTAAGGGTTCGCAAAATATATAATTTGGCGAACTTTTTTTGTTTTTAAAAACACTTTTCAAGTACTGTTTCACAGCCGATTTCATATATCAGTCATTCCTTATCTTATCGCAAATATTTGTTATGATAAGTCCTTTTTCTTTAGCATAATTTACGGTATAAAATGTACCTCCATAAGCTTTGTTGAGATAGCATATACAATACCTGCTCCCATCGACTAAATGCCGATTCCTGCGAAACATACAATCTTTCGTATATTCATTTGAAACATATTTGATCTTATCGGCTTTACACTTTATTTCCGCACAAAGTTTCTTATCCTCATCATTCCAAAAGCTCCCCTGTTCAAGGCAAGGCAGCACCATAATCAGCTTAATATCGGGATATATCACCTTCAAATCAATTATCACAAGTGAGCAGAGCATATCGAAGCCGACAGCTCCACCCACCCCGAAAAACCTTACACTATTCTTTTCTATAAGGCTTACGACTTCATCTCTTACGATATTTTTTACCGTCATATAATCGTCGGATATTTGCCGATGCCCCGTAAAACAGCAAGTTTTTTCCTTGAAAATTTCTTTTGCCGTCATTTCATTTGACTTCATAATATCCCATATTTCCTTATGTTTCGCATAAAACCTTAATATTGATTTTTTCATTGCTTTTGGCTTATAATACTGTGTATACACTAAACATAAGACCATTCGTAAAACTAAAAACTTTACGAACTTTCTCTGTAAATACTGAATTTCAGGGATAAATAAAATTTTGCTGACTGAAATTCTGACGGCTTAAAAATTCAAAACCGACAATATTTTCATTTTTTTCAAGCCGAATATATCTCGTCCATAATTTTACGTTTCGCTTCTATTGATGGGTGAACATACAAAGACAGAGTTATATTTATGCTCGAATGACCGAGTATTTCACTTAAACTCTTTACATCAAAATTTGAATCCGCCCATTTTGTCGCAAAAGTATGGCGAAGTATATGAAACTTCACCTTTCGTATGTTGCACTTTTTCAGCACTTCATTGAATTTTTTCTGAATAGTCCTCACGTCGATCGGATTTTTATTATCCATTGAAAATATGTAATCATCGCTGTTTTTTTCATTGACGGCAATAAATCTTTTTAAGTTATCAAGCAATTTTTTCGGTAAAGGTATTTTACGCAAAGATGATTTGCTTTTGGGTGTATCAATGATGACTTTCGTTTTACTTTTGCTGTCACTATCAACATTTTTTACTCTCTGAACTGTTTTTCTTACAGTTAAAATCTCATTTTCAAAATCAATATCCGAACATTGCAAAGCACATAATTCGCCTAATCTTATCCCCGTAGAAATACACAGTTCGTAAACGAGCGAAAAATAGTCATTATTTTCGCTACAATACTTCTTTATCGTTTCGTTTTCATTCTCCGTAAGAACCTCGATCTCTTTCTTATCCGTTTTTGGAATTATCATAAATTCCGCAGGATTTTTCATACCATACAACTTTTCTGCATATCTGAAAACAGTTTTTATAACTGTAACAATATTTTTTACACTTTTCGCAGATAATCCGCCCTTATTATCAAGTCTGCCGCTTTTCATTTTTTCCTCAACAAGAACATTAAGCTGTTCAAGTGTAACCTTATAAACAGGTATGTCTCCCATAGTCCTTATAATATGATTTTTAATAACCGCTTCATACGTTCGCATCGTTGATTTTTTTGCTGTTACAGCAATGTTTTTAAGCCATTTATCAAAAAGTTCTTTTACCGTCAGATGAACCTTAACATTATTTTTGCTGTTTTCGTATTCAATCTTAGCCTTATGTAAAAGCTCCCTACACTCACTGTACGAATGGGCGTATATCGATCTATACCGCTGTTTTCCGTTTTCCTTGTAACCGCATCTATATCTGCCTTCCCAGCGTCCGTCACTTCGCTTATAGATGTTTTCTCCCTTGCGAGCCATTATCCTCACTCCCTTCGCAAAAATCACTCTTAATATTTTCCACAATAAAGCGTTTTATGGCAATTTTGAAATTTTTAAAAATTTGGTATTGACAAATAAATACAAACATGATATTCTTAAACACAGTAAGCCGTTCGTAAAGTTTTTAGTTTTGCGAACGGTTTTATCATTTATTTTTCAAATAAAAAAAGCAGAGCAGCACTCAAATTACCACCCTGCCTATAAGATATTTTTGTGGATATTAAATTTAAACGGTAATATCTTCGGTTATGTTTTTGTTTTCTTTTTCGGTTTTTTCTTCGTTTGAAGAATTTGTTTCTTTATCATCGGGTTCTTTTTCATACGAAGAAAGCTCTTTGTTAAGCTGTTCCAATTTTGTTTCTTTTTCACGCAGTTCCTCAAGCTGCGGAAAAGGCTTTACAGCTTCTTCCTTTGCTGTTTTCAGATTATGTTCCGTTTCGGATAACTTTGTTTTTGCAGTTTCAAGTTGTCTTGGAAGATTATCCAAAGCATTCTCGATACGGGTGAGATTACCAAAGGCATCCTTGCCGATCTCTACCTTATGGGTTAAGGCTGATTTCAGATGTATTTCAAAAACCGATTTATGACTGTCAAAAGAAACACTCATATCAAAACCACGATATGAACCGACTGACTTTTCCTTTTGGTCAAGCCGCATTGTTCGGCAGCTCTCCAAAAGTGCGTTTACAGCTTCTTTTTTATTTGTATAAATTTTTCCGTCAACGGTCATTTCGGTAAATTCCGTTGTCTTGGTACTTTGTGCAAGGGCAATATCCTTTTCAAGACCCGATATACGCTGTGTATACCTTTGTATTTCTTCGGGATATGTACGAGATATATTCTCCTGCATATTTCGTTTGTTTTCCTGATATGCGGCAAATATTGTGCGTAAGCGACTGACTTCGATATCTAAGTCCATCTTCAATTTTATTTTGGGATTTCCGCTTGCCATCGCTTTGATCTGTGCATAGCTTAATACACTTTCGTCAATATCTTCGGCACTTCGGGCGATAGATTTAGATGTCATAACTTGCGATATAAAACGCTGTTTGCTCTCGACAAGCTGATATAAAAACGCATCAAATGTTCCTTTTGTAACGTAATTATATATGTCAACTTCGGGGTTTTCATTGCCTTGTCGAATTATTCTTCCATTCCGCTGCTCCAGATCTGACGGTCTGAAAGGACAATCGATATGATGTAAGGCGATCAGCCTTTTTTGTGCATTTGCACCCGTTCCCATTTTTGATGTAGAACCTAACAAAACTCTTATTTCTCCACTGCGTACTTTCATAAACATTTTTTGTTTATCTTCGTCGGTTTTGCAATCGTGTATAAAAGCAATTTCATTTTCCGGTACACCTTTTTGTATGAGTTTTTCTTTTATATCATCATATACATTAAAAGAACCGTCATAATGAGGTGTAGACAAGTCACAGAAAATCATTTGTGCCGAACGCTGTTTGGAAGTCCTTTCCCAAATATCGAAAACATTCCGGACACATTTGTTGACTTTGCTGTTTTCATCATCGGGAAGAAGTTCGTTTGCAAGCCTTTGGTCAAGTGCCAATTTTCTGCCGTCATTCGTCACCCTCAACATGTTGTCGGTCTTAGGATCAACTCTGCCATCTCTGATTTCTTTTGCCCTGTCGGCAAGTGCGTCTACCATTTCTTTTTGATAGCAGCTTGCTTCACTGACAATAGTATGAAAATTCGCTTTAGGAACAGGCAAATTAAGAACATCGGGTGTTTTTATATCTGCAATTTCTTTAAACATGCTCATAAGTTCGGGAAGATTGAAGAATTTTGAAAAGCGTGTTTTCATCTGATAGCCTGTGCCTTCGGGTGCTAATTCCATAGAAAGCTGTGTTTCTCCGAAATTAGCTGCCCACGCATCAAAATGTGATAATCCTCGTTCCTCTAAATCATCATGCTGTAAATATGACTGCATTGTATAAAGTTCTGTCATACTATTGCTGAGAGGCGTTCCTGTCGCAAAAATCGTACCTTTACCGCCTGTTATCTCATCAAGGTAACGGCATTTCATATAAAGGTCTGTTGCTCTTTGAGAATTGGAAGAAGCGTTTATCCCTGCGACGTTTCGCCCCATTTTGCTTGAAAAAAAGAATAGCGATAGGTAAGGCTTTGAAGTTATCTCCGCCTTTTCCCCCGCTCCACACCGTGCGTGCGACTTTCATCGCACACGGCGTTCCGTCAAACTAATTTACTACTTTTCCTCAAGGTTCAACACTATATATGCTCACGCTGTATATAGTGCGTACAAATTTCACTTTCG
>JAFUUG010000579.1 GCA_017483905.1 Bacillota bacterium | reverse complement strand
GGATAATTATTATGTGATTTTCAACAGAGAAAGCTTGCACGAACTTCCATATAGTGTTGAAGAAATATATGAGATAAAGGCAAGCGGGAAATTTCACAGTTTCAAGAAAATGTTTAAATCAAACAATAAGCATTTCTATTATAAAGACAAAGCAGATGTTAAGTTGAAATTCGATACTTTACTGACAGAGGATTCAAATTCCGGATATGAATTTTATCGATATTATTTTCAAGACAGTAATATCGCCTGTGAAACTTCGGCATCAAATTCAGCTATATTCAAATGGCTGAAAGAACATATAGATCGGAAAATACTGATAATTGCAGATGGTGCGGCATTTGGCTCTGAAATAGACAGAATTCTAAAATTAAATTCTGTGTCAAAATTCAGGTTGTGTCTGCCGGAGTCTTTTGAGTGGCTGATTTTGAAATCCGGGTTGATAAAATCGGAAAATATTGAGGATATTCTTGAGAATCCGTCGGAATATATTGAAAGCTCCGAGTATTTTAGCTGGGAAAACTTTTTTGAAGCATATCTGATCAAATGTACGGTTGGCACTCCGTTTCAATATACAAAGAGGGAATTAAAACCTGCATATAAAAATAAAAGCAATGCCAATAAAATTATACTTGAAATTTATGTAAAATAAATATATCGGTCGCAGGGATGTTGGTAAATTAAGAAAGGAAAATACCAACATGGAAGAAAAGATCGTGACGATATTAAATGAAATGGCTGAATATCTGAATATCAGTCAAATGAAGAAACTGCAGGAAGTAATTCTTAAGGTGTTTGCAGAGAACTCGCCCGAAAAGACCGAATTAAGCAATGCAGAATATCTGAAAATGTTCCTTGACGCAAAAAGAATAGAGGGCTGTTCCGAACGCACTATTGAATATTACCGCAAGACAATCGAGCATTTAATAAATACTGTAACTACACCTGTACGAAAGATAACGACCGAAGAAATGCGTGAATATTTGGCTGAATATCAGAAGAGGGGCGGATGTTCCAATGTGACGGTTGATAATATTCGCCGTAATATTTCAAGTTTCTTCTCGTGGCTCGAAGAGGAAGATTATATTCTTAAAAGTCCGATGAAACGCATTCATAAAATAAAAACCAAAACAATAGTCAAAAGTGTAATTTCCGATGAAATAATCGAAAAACTCCGTGACTGCTGCAGTGAAATCAGGGATCTTGCAATGATAGATTTGCTGTATTCAACAGGAATGCGAGTAGGTGAATTGGTAAGGTTAAATCGTGATGATGTTAATCTTGAATATCGTGAGTGCATTGTATATGGCAAAGGTGACAAAGAGCGACGGGTCTATTTTGATGCGAAGGCAAAGGTTCATCTGAAAGAATATCTTGACAGCAGGAATGATGATAACGAGGCACTATTTGTTACGCTAAATTCGCCGAATAAAAGGCTTAAAATCAGTGGGGTGGAAATCCGTATTCGTGAGCTTGGCAGAAATGTTTCTTCGGAACGTATTCATCCGCATAAGTTCAGAAGAACAATGGCTACTCGTGCTATTGATAAGGGTATGCCGATTGAACAGGTACAGAAGATATTGGGACATTCCCAAATAGATACTACGATGCAATATGCTATGGTAAATCAAAATAATGTGAAAAACTCTCATCAGAAGATACTTGGGTAATGTATAAATTCGGGTTTGAAGTTGAATAGATGGAATATAAATTAGAGGATTTGTTTTTTCTTCAAATGGGAAAAACTCCCTCAAGGAACAACGCAGAATACTGGGATTCACCAGACCAGAAATGGATTTCAATCAGTGATCTCTCAAAATGCGGCAAATATATTAGCGACACAAAGGAATATATTTCAGACAAGGCGGTTGAAGAAAGCGGAATCAGTCTTATTCCTGAAAACACAGTAATTATGAGCTTTAAGCTATCTATTGGTAAAGTGGCAATTACTGCTGAGCCAATGTATTCCAATGAAGCTATTATGTCATTTCGGGACAAGCGGATTGTTGAGCTGTTGCCTGATTATGTCTATTATTTGTTGTTGGGACATGATTGGGAGCAGGGAACAAATAAGGCTGTTATGGGCAAAACTCTTAATAAAGCAACCCTCTCACAAGTAAAAGTGTGCATTCATCCGCTTGAAGCTCAACATTCTATCGTCTCCACCCTCGACAAACTTCAATCCATAATCACCCACCGCAAGCAGCAGCTCGCCAAGCTTGACGAGCTTATCAAAGCCCGATTTGTAGAGATGTTTGG
>JAFUUG010000578.1 GCA_017483905.1 Bacillota bacterium | reverse complement strand
TCTTTATATTATTTTATCAGTAAAAAAAGACAAGCCGCCGTTAAATCTCCATCCAATTATATTTGAATAAAATGATCTCATCCGTTTTGAGAAATACAAATACGTTGATCCCCCCCCCAAAAAAAATCATTATTGTATAAAAAATTACATTGACAATAAAAAAATGCTGTGATATATTTTATTTACCCATCAAACAGATATGAAATATATTCTATAATCAAAAAAGAGGTTAAAATATGTTATGTATGTGCGGTACAGACTGTACTTTGGCACCTGCGGAAATAAGAGAAAATTTTATACTTTCGGCAGATGACATAAAAAGCCTGTCACAGCTTGCGTTTGAGACTGCGGGCATAAACGGCTGTCAACAATTTCAAAGGCACCTTTCGCCTTATCAATAATTTCATCAAAATTGTCCATTTCGTGCAAAATACCCGAACATAACTCATTTATCAGGTCTTTGACTTTGTTTATGTCGCAAGTTCTTACAGCGTAATCTTTGATAAACTCGGTATATGGCTAAATTTGCAAGAATTTTGATGTATCATAAACGGTATTTGCGGTTTCTTTGCAATACCTTGTTATTTCTTCTGCTTCATCGGGAAAGAATTGCGTATAGTCCAAAAGATGCACTAAAAAAACAGCTTGACTCCTAATGTGACTTAGGTTATCAAACTGTTCTCTTACTTTCGGGCTCATTAAATCGTTTATGTCAAACATACTTATGCCGCCTCCATAGTGGGAAGTATTCCGTCCGCTTTAAGCAGCTCATATATGAACATTCTGCCTTTCTGTGTCCAATAGGTCTTAATGCTGCTGTGATATACGTTGCAGTAATCAAAATAAGCGTAGGTTTTTGTACCCGTGTAGCCTTCGTCGGCATACTTTTCGTTAAGTACATAGGTATCGCAAACCTTGTGCTGAATACCCTTGTCGGCAAGGTATCTGTTCAACCACTGTGCAGTCTTCCCGTAATCCTTTGCAATTAAGGTTATGGGTACAAGGTCATCGGTGCCGAGAATAATGTCACAATAGCTTGCTTTTGGGGCAAGTTCCTCGACCGTTCCTTCAAGTGCGGCAATTCTTTCTTTGTCCGCTTTTAACCTTTTTGCAACCTCCAATAAAAACTCGGGGCTCTGCAAAAGTTTTTCTGTGGCATACATACCATAGCGGTGGATAGTGGGAAGTACCTCACTTGTTACCCAATGCTTAAATTTCTTTGCAGTCGGCAGCTTGCTTGACAATATAAGACTATACATACCGCTTTCGTTGAGCATAACAACTTGTCTGTTTTGACCTGACAGAACGATTCGTTCGGTCAGCTTATCTTCTTTCTCAACGTGGTCACGAATAGCCTTTTGCGTATTTGTGTAACCCAAAACATCCGCCACATCCTTGCCCACAAACCAAGGATGTCCTTTAATTTGCAAAACCCTTATCTTGCCAAAATCCTTATTTTCAAATATCTGTAATTCGTTCATATTTCTTTCCTCCCTCATATTGTGATCAGTCCTCGTTTTCGTGTGAAAAATTGCCGTACATATCGTGACGGACTTCCGCACCATAGTAGAGGTTCTGTGTTCTTGCGTTATAGATAGCGGCAATAAGGTATTTACGGATATTGTAAATTTTTGTTGTAGTTCGCGATAAGCACTCCAGAACATAATCAATTTCGCCGTATGTGACCTTTAAAAATCTGCTTTTAACCACATCCGCAGGGATAAGACTGCCGTTTATGCTGACAGGTGCGGTATTAAAGGCTACCGTCTGAACCATAATCTCAACAATTTCATCAATTTCCTGAAGTTCATATGGCTTCTTGGATATAACAAAATCGTCATAGCCGATGTTGTCTTTGATGATCTGCTCGTATTTTTTATATACCGACATATCTGCCGTAAACCGCTATCTTCGTGCCGTCGCCATAATGAACCACGAAAAAGAAAAACACGGAAACCTGCCGACAACAAAAGAGAGAAACAGAGAAATAGAAAAAACAAAACAGCAGATCTCAAAGTATAAAGAAATGCTGAAAGAAACCCGATCGGAACTTTCCCAACTTGAAATTCTGTATGAAAATCTGTACGATATGGCACACCCAATAGAGTATGTGGCAGAGGAAGAAGTCGAAGAAGAGTATGATGAGCCTGTGAGGACGAGAAACAGGGAATGGGAGAGATAAAAGCATCACATGCTTGACAGATGATAAAT
>JAFUUG010000577.1 GCA_017483905.1 Bacillota bacterium | reverse complement strand
CGAGTTCGTTCCATTTTTCGTATATTTTCTGCATATATGAAGTGGCGATCATTCCAATAACACGCTGAATAGTATCATGTGAAGGCACTCCATTTCTAATTCTATATATTTTTTCAAAAAATTTTCATTTACTTTTGCACAATACACTATCAATATCCTCAAAATACAATCCTCCACCGACACCATTCCCCTTTTCATTCACATCACCCGAAACTGTCCCCTTATATTCTCTTTTATCCGGCATATAGCTGTAGCTCTCCTCAAACTTAACAAAGATACATTCCGTTAAATTCAACAAAATAATTCTCTCTTGAGTAAGCTGATATCGTAATACTTTCAATATCACTCATATTCTTTGTTTCTCCGATTCTCTCAATGAAATCCTGTATATATCCGAATACATCCGGGTTACTCATCACCGTCGGATCGTTCTTATCGAAAATATGTATACCCCTTATTCCATTCCAGTCAATAGTTACACCCTTTGCAAGCATTTCCATGAATTCATTTATGTTTTTGGCATTTCCGAGCTGCTTCGGACTGACTTCGATGTTAAAATGATCCGTTTCTTCTATCCCGAACTTACTCCCAAAAGGGTAATTTATATTGTAATCGTAATGCAGGTTATATTTATTTTCTCAAACGGATATTTTTTTACATTTTTATAAGCACTTCCTTTTGAGCTTATCAAGCTAAAGCTTATTGCAGTACCGTCAAAGAAAGGATCTCTGAGGTCATCCCTCTTGAATAATTCTATTTTAAATTCAATTTCCGAATACAGACTATCATCGTAAAGATCTGTCGCATTATTCTCAGCAATTTCTTTATCCTCTAACATCTCGATTATATCACTGTTCTTTCTGAACCAATCATCAGCTCCATTTCCGAATACTTCCGTTCTTATCTGATAACGACTGCCCTTTATCTCCGTTACCGTTGCCTCCGGAAACATATCCTTTACCTTTTCGACATTCTGTTTACATATCCGAAATTTTACTATCCTTGACTTTCCGCCGACCATATTAATAATATGCTTTCTGTATTCCCCCTCCTGAAATCTCTCTGCATATGGTACACGGAACCCCTCATTACTGACACTCAGATTTTCCACTTTATCTATACGATAATTTTCGGTTCCTTTTTTATCTGTATATACTATCATATAAAAATAGTGTTCCGAAAACATAATGCCTGCCGGCTTTACGCTTTTTATCTCAACAATGTCCCCATTATCCTGCATATAATCAAAAGTAATAAATTTCTGATTCCGTATAGCTGTACTTATATCCCAAAGCAACTCAACAAAGCTCTTTTTATGATACGGTCCTCTGTAATGCTCCGTCTCGTTTGCTATAGCCTGCATTATACCCTTGTAATTGCCGTTCCTGGTACAGCTTTTCAGAAGTTTTTCAAGTACCGATTTCATATCTGTTTCATTAAATGCCCGACTTTCAAGAATGATCTTGCATACTGCCAATATTTCACTGTTAGTAAAGTCATTATTGTTATCAACAGTCATTACATATCCTTTCAGACTTCGCTTGTAATCTATATGAACATTCGTCTTATGGGCATATTTTTCTTTCAATTTAGCTATATCTCTTTGTATCTCTCTTTCAGATACGCCATACTTGTAAGTTGCTTCTCTTTTGTTTATGATATTTCCGTTTTTAAGTGCATTTTCGATTTCAGGCAGTCTTTCCCATATTTTTTCGGCCACTTTCATTACCCCTTTCATTTATATTATATATATTATAACATTTTAAGTGGACATCCAATGTCTGTTTACAAAATTTTATAAAAAAATAAAGCCGAGGATACGATATTCATTCGCATCCTCATTTTTGAATCAATACTCTTCCGCAAGCAGCATAGTGCAATAATCCCCATCATCAATCACGTAAACCTTATTATCGACTACACCTCCCTCACAAACAGGAACATAGTATTCTTTCCTAAACTTTGGCACCTCCTGTTCATGAACGATTTTCTGCACCATATCACCGCCTCCATTCAATCTGAATATCTGCAAATAATCCTTTTCATCGACCTCCATATTGTCAATCATTCCCCACATAAGCATCTGCAAATACACAGGCACTTCTGCAATAACACCTTTTGTCACATACTTACTTTTAAACATAATATCACTCCTTCAAATAATTCTATAAGTATATGCTTACACAGATATAATATATAATCAAACAATCAACTTTTTCCTACATTTCACGCCAATCCCCGAAATT
>JAFUUG010000576.1 GCA_017483905.1 Bacillota bacterium | reverse complement strand
TGCACAAAACGGATATTTGATAATATGGGATAGAACGGGAAACGACAGTATATATGTGAAGAATACAAAAGTAAGAGTGCTGTATACGATGTCGGATCTTAAAGACAATGAACATTTTAAGTATCCGAAAAGTAATATCCTGTCTTACGATAAGTCCGTCAAGAACATAAAGTATATAAAAAATTTTGATAAGATGGATATTCAGGAAAAGCTTAAAGCGTATTCCTCCCAAAGCGTTATAAACGAGCTTATTAAGACGCTTGAATCATAGGAGGTAGGGGAAATGGCGAAAAAAGAAAACAAAAAGAATAAGATCTCTCTCGGAAAGAATATAAAAAAGCTTAGAAAAAAGAGAAGAAAAGCAGACTTCTTTCCGGCTGCACGAATGTGGTTTTCGACCTTTTTATCCATCTTCAAAGGTGACAAAGGGACGATACCCGGTGATATAGGCGATAAAATATACATAGGCGAAAATATGTATGTTACAAAGAATTATATGTCGGCTGTGATTATGATTCGTGAATTTTCGCTCGATACCGTACTTTCTATGACTTCGGATATGATAAAGACAGTAAAATTCGCCGTTCCCGAAACGATAATAGATTTTACTTTCAAAAACAGCAAGTATGAAATAGATCTTCGGGAACCGGGACTTAAAGAGCGAGTAAATAAGTGGCAGGAACAGCTTGACAGCGACAAAGTACCGCCGAAAATAAAAGAACGAAATGCGTGGCTCTTATATTCATACGATGTTTTGAAATCCGGTAAGCTTTGTTATGTGACAAGATGCTTTATAACCGTAAGAGCGAAGAATAATGCTGTTTTGCAGTGTGCTTTGAATCAGTGTGAGAAATACTTGAACGGGTACAATATCGACCATAAAGTAATAAAGTCGGATATAAAAAGATATTTGAATTTTATTTCACCTGTAATAAATAAGCACGACAGCTCCGTAAAAGATCTTCCGTCGGTCATATCATCGGCAGGCTCGCTTTCGGAGATACTTCCCGTAACACAAGGCTTGAATGACGAAACGGGTACATTTTTGGGTATTGACCGAAATAATGAAAATCCTTATATGATCGACCTAAGAGCAACAGCAAGAGCTAAAAATTTTTATGTTCTCGGTCCGAGTGGTGAGGGAAAAACATTTCTTGTAATAACATGGCTTATAGATATGTTTGCAGACGGGTATTCAATATCCATAACAGATATAAAGGGCAACGAATTTACGGCATTTACTTTAGCCTGCGGAGGCAAAGTCGTTTCAATGCGTCCGGGAAGCACATCTTATGTAAACACCTTCAAAATATCGCAAGATGGGGTATCGCAAGGCCAACCGCCTGAGTATTATTTTAAGGAGAATGTAAAGCTTTCTAAGATGATACTGACGATAATTACGGGTATAGACGATCAAAGAAGCATCAAAGTATCCGCACTTATGGAGGAGTTCCTTGATGCGTTGTATCTTCAGATAGGTGTATCTGCAAACAATACGAATACTTGGAAAAGAACGGAAGAACTATCTCCGTTTAAGGTGTATGAGTATTTTAAAAGATACATTTCAGAAGATATAAAAAGAGTATATGCCGATATTTTAGACGATGTTCTTATGGCATTCAATACATATCTTGAACCATCGGGCTCGGGATCGGAGCTTTTTTCAAGTGAATACGTTATAGAGGAGCTTATAAATACGAGGGTCATAACCTTTGACTATGGTTTACTTGACAAAAACAGAATAACAGATCCCATAGCACTTGAACTTAAACAGCTTTTTGCAAAACTTATTACGGACAGCTTTGTAAGGTCAAATAAGGATAAAAAGCTGCATACGGTCAGGATACTTGAGGAATCTCAGATGACAACGAAGCTTCAAAAACGTATGTATGCCGAGGAGATCTCACTCAGACGTTCTCAGAATCAAATAAATATAATGCTCGGAAACTCAATAGCGGCTCTCAAAAATGATGAAGATTCGGCTATTATTCTTGACAATATCAATATCTGGGTTTTGGGAAGACTTACAAGAAGCAATATGAAATATCTGATAGAGGAATATTCACTGGAAGATTACGAGGAGCAGATGGAGGACATAAATAAGAACAGTAACCTTGACAGAACATTCCTTGTTATCAATAAGCTGCACAGAAACACAACATCTGCAATGCTTAAAGCCTTTGTGCCTAATTCGGTAGTCAAAGGCAGTATATTTAAGGTAGTTGATTCAAGTGTGGATGAGGGTGTATAAAAGACATTTTGTTTTATGCAAAGTAAAAGGTATATACCTTAAAGAACGGAGTAATGCAATGTTTATAATATCAATGCTTGCTTATGCTGTTTATATGTTTTCGCCTTCTTGGGCATCGGGAAAGCTCGGAGGATTTGGACTTTTACTTCCGCTTTTGAATATGATCCTGTCAAGGTATTCCGTTGCAAAAGTCTTTATTCTTATAATTGCAATGGTTGCGGCATATTTCTTGGGAAACTGGATGGTAATACTCACAGGCTGCGAAAGCAATAAAAAATTCGGTTTGGGTATATGTGCCGCACTTAATATCGTTTCTGTAGTTTTCTTGCTGGGGTGATGATTTGGGGAAATCGATTCTTTTGATCGTAATTGTATTTGTTCTTGGTTTTCTTATACTTAATTTTATGCCTGTACAGGGTGATGCCGAAACCATTGAAAGCAACAATATTTACATAGAGCCATATAAAGGGCTTGACGAAAAAAGAGTTATGGAAACTGAAGTCATTACCGAAAGCAAAACTGAAGGTCAGAAAGAGTATGTGGCAAATGAAGGCGATATAACGGCAAATTTTGACGAGTCTATCGATGCGGATGTAAGAGAGTATAATGCACTTATGATTGAGTATGCCTCAAGATATGCGGCGGCAGCAAACGAGATTTATCAGCCGCCCGGAAAGGTAAGTGCAAAGGCTGTATTTTCTCTTGCAAAACAGGAAATGACACCCGATCCAAGCTATGCAGTTATCTGGCAGGGATATTGGAGCACGCTTATACAGATGAAAAGTAAGTGGATGGATATAAGGTATACCGATGTCGATGTAAATTTAGGCATAAACGGTAATACGGATGGTCCGCTTCAAATGAGCATAAGCTACGGGCGAAATAATCCTGCGATAAAAGACGAGCTTGGACTGGTTGGAACAACAGCCGAAAATCCAAGAAAAGAAAGGCTTAATTCTTCTTTATACGGAGACAGATTCAATGCACTTGATTCCATGAATATGACAACCGGTGAACTTGCAAGAGTAATGGCACAAATGCCGGAAGGAGAATGCAGCAGGATACTTTCGGAATGCAACAGCTATGGCGTCATTATGCTTATGGCTTATGCTCATAATTTTGGCGAAGGTGTATTTACTCATCCGGATAATAAGGACAGCATTGCCTCATACGGTGATTTCAGTAAGGTAGCTTTATATAAGTTTTCAAAAGAGGTATCGGAGAATCCTGAGATAAGAAAGATACTTGAGGACGAGATCGAAAAGCAGGGTGTAAAATTTTCTATTCACTGGAATAACGAAGTTTCGGCTAAGATATTCAAGTATTATGTCGATCATCCGATAGGTGATGCAAAAATGGATGCTTGGATAAATAAGACTTATAATGCCGTAAGTACCAAAACACAATGGTATACCTCGGGCGGTATATCATGCGCTCACAGATTATTTTACGGCATTAATGCTTACGCAATAGCATTGTGGCTTGAAAAGTACACAAGCGGCGAATTGACTATATAATGAGGTGTGATGTGAAGAAACAGCTTTATTTGGCATTTACGGCAGTTTTTCTTTTCTCCTGTACTGTAAAGGCGGATCTTATTTCTGTAAAACAGAATGAAAAAGATGAAAGCACAGCAGTAGGAGAAGAAACTAAACTTGGACTGTTATCGACAAGCTTAGAGGATGTTTCCGAAATGTCAATTTTATCTTCAAGTACCAAAGATGAAGCCGATAGTGAAGATCCCGACAGCAAAAATGATAAAGCTTTGATGTCCGATATCGAAAAATATGATATTGATGAGCATATTTTTGATTACCGAAATATTGAAGTGATAAATGCCGATGAAATATTATCGGAATTAGATTTATCATCTTCCGATGAAATATTGGATTTTGACTATGTGATAAAAGAATATAATTACAGAAGCGATATGCAGGAAGTTTATAAAAATATAAACAACGATGCTATATCGGTAATAGACAGGTATATGCAAAAAACATCATATATACCGCTTAAAGATCCTCTCTGGTTCTTTGCTTTGGGTGCGGTCGAATATAACTATTATGCAAATGATCCGGACATAATATGTTCTTGGCCCATTGATGTTGAAGCATATAAAGCAGATCCCAACTATATGCTTGGCTATAACTGGAAAGATATACAGAAAAGGCTTGGAAATGCGGCTGTGGTAAGCAGAACGGGCGGAGCGATAGGTCCTTTTCAGATGGAAAGCTTTTACGGGAAAAATTCTTCGCCTGTAATACCATCCGAATTTGGTTTGATAGGTTCGTCGGAACAGCGTTCCGATTGCTGGGTAGAACTTGGAGCTTGTACTGACAGCGGTTCAAGTATCATCTGGCAGAAAGGGACTTATGCGGACAGATGGAATATTGCAGATGCAGCAAACCTTTGTCTGGGTGTATATGATGAAACTTTAAGGCGTGTAAATGGCAAATGTGCGTTGACCGAATTTAACGATAAGTATGAGCAGGCAGTATTTCTGATGTGGGCACATAACAGGGGTACGGGAATACTCGGAGATCGCGAGTACAAGAAAAAGGTTGAAGCTATATGCACACATATTGATGAGCTTAAAGAGGTAATATATAAGCTGAAGCCTAACAGATTTACAAGATCTGAAAACCTTATGGCACCGATAAAAAAGATAGCAAACGAATCGGGAAGTGACAATTATCCTGTTATGGCACTTGCATCATATCTTATCGTTGAGGCAAGATATTCGGGAGCGTGGTAGTTTGAAAAGATTTTTAGCTTTGATCATTGCTTTAAGTTTTACGGCATCAGCGGAAGCATCTTATATTACGGACATAGATATACCTGTTCCCGATAAGCTTGCGGAAAGTGCAAAATGGGAGCAATTTAACTGTAGAGGCGGAAGTTATACTTTTCTTCCTACGATGTACGAATGGGTAGCGTGGGGAAATGATCCGGAAGATTATAAATATCTTGAACCCGATGATGCTATCCCGACAGAGCATAACGAGGTAAACACATGGGAGCTTTCGTATGCGCACAGGTTTTGCAGGAATATGTATAATCTTGACGGGTACAATATGGTATCGTTCATTACTATGTATAACGAGCTTATACCTTATCAGTCTGTTGCATACGGCGATAAAAACTTGAAATTCAACTATCCTTTCGACATAAGAGAATATAGCTGGGAAAGGCTCAACTTTAATGATGTTGATTGGAAAATGCAGCAGCATTGGCTTGATATACGGCATTATCTTAAAGATTCGGCAGGAAGCAGCGCAGCAGATCTCGGCTGGGGTCTTGAAGATGAAAAAGGAGAAAAGGCTTACTACAAAATATCCGATGAGGATAAATATTGGCTTGATGACGAGTCTTGGAAAGAGATTTTGGAATATGAGAGAAAAGATCATAACGACTATTTTGTTAATCGTGAATTTCTCTATAAAACCAATATACCGAAAACAGTAACTCTTTTTGATAATATATTGCCGTCAAGATGGACTCTGCCTGCTTCAGTTACCGATTTTGGTCTTATAGGAAGAGTAGTTCCTATTTCAAGAAGAAAAGGTGGTATCAGCACATATCCGAATGACGATAATTTTTATTTGCTTCCCGAAACAAGAAAAGATTACAGCTACAGTCACAAAGATATTTACGGTAATTGGGATAATCCGCCGTATGGCTTGTGGCGGTATGCTCCTTATGCAAGCAGGTGGTTTTTTGCCGATATAGTAAATGCCGTTGCGGGAGAACTAAATCAAAGATGTCTATTGAAAGAGGGTGATGAATATCCGTATAAAAAAATTCCGAATTATCTTTTGGACGGCAGTAATATTAATATTCCTATTTGGCTCAAATATGATGAGGTCGAAGGAATAGGACTTGCTTACGATTATTGTAAAGTTATGGAATGTGCAAGGTATAATGATGCACCGAACTTGGAAGTCGCAAGATTTCTGCTTGATAATTACAGAAAAGCTATATGGAATGAAGTATCGGAAAACGGTAAAAAGCCTTATAAGTTTTTTCCGTATATGGCGGAGGGAGCAAAAGGACTCAAAAAGATAATAGAAGATACAGAAAAGATCCATATAAGCGATTCAACTTGGTACTATACCATTGCATATATGGTAAATGCAAACGGAGTGGAGGGCTACTCATGAAAAAAGCGGCATTGATTGCGGTTTTATTTATGACAGGCTGTACTTCTCAAAAACTGCCTCTTGTATCTTACGAGAGGCAGGAAACAAAGGTACAGACTTATCGGACATTTTCAAATGTAATATACTACCCGACTTTAAGGGCGGACAATGTATTGGATTTGGAATTTATTGACGAAGCGCAGGGTTATTATTTGATCAAAGAACCAACGCAGAGAATAATAAACAAACTTATCGAAAAGGGTTTTGCGGTATATGTCAATGAAGACGGAGAAATAATCGTATGTATAAAATAATCGGAGTGATAACGGTTGTTGTTTTTGCTTTTTTATTTCTTGTTTTTATGCCGTTTTACGGCAGTGACAACGATATAAGCAATATCATATATCTTAATAGTCATAAGCACGAAACGGTTGAAAACAAGCTTATAGTAAAAGCAGATAATATAAATTCCGAGGGGACTTTATCCAAAGGAGAAAATGAAAACGATAACAGCAATACAGACATTAGCGGGGGTGATGCAAATGTAAGAGAAAATGACGGAAAATTTATATGGCCGCTTGATAACGGAGTAGGTCAAATATCATCTGTATTGGGACACAGATGGGGAACGGTACATAAAGGATGGGATATATCAACGCTTGGTGTAAGTCAGCCGATCTATTCGGTAGGTGACGGAACAGTTATCCGGACAGGTATAAGCGGAAGTTTGACTACGAGTTTTGGATATATCTGCTGTGTAAGCTACACAGATCCGGCGGTAGGTGAATTTATGATAATCTATCCGCACATGAAAAGCGAAACAAATCTGAAAGTAGGTGATAAAGTAAGCAAAGGCGATCTTATCGGCTATACAGGAACAACGGGAAACAGTACGGGAATACATCTTCATTTTCAAATGGGTCCTGTGAATGATTACAACAATTTCTATAATCCGCTGAAGCTTTTATACGGTATGAAAATGACAAGATCCGATATAGAAAGTCATTTCGGATTGGTTTTTCAAGCTGATGCAATGGGAACAGCGGAAGATCAGCAATATAACATAGACAATAACATAGATACATTACTCAGAACGGGGTGGAACCAATGAAAAAATTTATTATAGCATCGTTATCGTTGATTTTTCTGTCGGGGTGTAGGTTTGATGATAAAGCTGCACTTGTGAAAAACGGAATGTACAGGTACGTTTCCGCACCTTATAAGATGTATAATGACAGCGAGCTCAAAGAGTGCTTCTCGGACAGAATCGTAAAAGATGTAAAGCAGTTGTATATGCCTATCTATTATAATGGCGAGGAAACATCAGAAATGATATGTTTT
>JAFUUG010000049.1 GCA_017483905.1 Bacillota bacterium | reverse complement strand
GGCGAAAAAAATACAGACAGAAAACATAAATACGGAGATTCTGACTGTGACGGCATAGTATCTGAAAAAGATATGGAATATATGATGAAAAAAGTCTTGGATCCGAAGAGCAAAATGCCGATAGAATATAAGATAAATAATTATATGGTGTATTTTGATATTGATGGTGACGGGAAATTGACAGCAAATGATGTGGCATTTATATCCGGGATAAAATATAATTATATTAAAAACAACGATATTTAAGAGATATTTTCTCTGAATATAAAATTAAATAAAAGAAAGGAATTGAAAATTATGACAATTAACAAAAAGCAGGAGAATGACAAGCTTACAGTAAAAATCGAAGGAAGACTTGACACAACTACAGCACCACAGCTTGAAGCAGAAATGAAAGAATCTATAGGCGATAGTAAGGAACTTATATTTGATATAAGCTCACTTGAATATATATCTTCAGCAGGTTTGCGAGTTCTTCTTACAGCGCAGAAAACTATGAATAAGCAGGGTTCAATGGTCGTCAGAGGTGCTAATGATACTATCAAGGAGATTTTTGAAGTTACGGGATTTGTAGATATTCTCAATATTGAATAAATCTGTCGGTTCTGTATTATCCGGATATATCGCAGAGTGTAAGAATAGATATAAGGTTTGATTAATTTAATAAAATAGCCTGATTTATTCGGGAGCAAAAATTTGGAGAGTAAAAAATCCCGATCATTGGTATTAAAAATTAATTATTTGGTCTGCGATATATGGGAGAATATATGAAAATATGTGGAAAGAGCTTATATTTGGAACATAAAGACGTTGATTTGAGAAAGTCGAATGATGTTGATCGTTTACTGAAAAAAAGAGATATCTTTTGAGGAATTTGATTGATATTGCCTGTACAGGTCCTAAATCGGACCTATACAGGAGTTTATCTGAATTCTGTATGTATGCGGGTCATATCATCAATAGGTGGTTTTTGATGATCGTATGTTCCGGAGCTTTTCGATCATGAAAATAATCTCAAAGCTTAAAAACAAATTGTTCAGTGTTTTCCAGACAATATTAAAAGAGGATTTATTATAAACGATCATAATGTTTTTATTTAATGTGTATAAAAGTTGATAAAATTTTTGATCAAAAAAAGTGAATGATGCTTGTTTGTATTGTCTACTGTAAATTTGATTGATTTACATACTACGGAAAGGGGAATGACAGATATGTCAAGGCTTGAAGTTGATGCAAAAATAGAGAATCTTGATAGGGTAAATGAATTTATTGCAGATAATATCATAGATTGTCCTGTTAAGGATGCTATGCAGATAGAACTTGTAGTTGAAGAAATATTTGTAAATATTGCTCATTATGCTTATGAGGGTGAGGAAGCAGGAAAAGCATGGATAAATTGTGAGTTTGATGAAGAAACACGAATACTCGAAATAGTATTTGAGGATAACGGGATACCATTTAATCCACTTGAAAGAAAAGATCCTGATGTGACAGCATCGGCAGAAGAAAGAGAAATTGGCGGACTTGGCATATTTCTGACTAAAAAACTCATGGATGAAGTAAAATATGAGTATAAGGACAATTGCAATATACTTACCGTTGTAAAGAAATTATAATGAGAAAAGGTAAGGAAATATGTCTGATAATTTTTGTGTACGGAATTTTAAATCTTTGTTGTTTGCGGCAACTATCGCAGAATTTGCGGAATTTGCCGTTCACCTGAGCAATAATGTAATTGCGGGTCAGCTTATAGGCGAAGAGGGAATATCGGCACTTCATCTTGTGGTTCCGCTTCTCTCTTTTTTGCTTTTCGTTACAAATATCGTATGTATAGGAACGTATATATGCTACTCTTTTGAGATAGGGCGATTTAACAGAGAGAAAGCGGCACAGTACTTTGGTCAGGGGATTATACTTACAATTCTTATCGGAGTGATTATGACAGGTATTTCAATAATATTCAGAAATAACCTGATCGAGCTTCTTGCAGGTGATCATACAGTAAATGAGTACGTTTTTGAATATTTTAGATTTTTACCGGTTGTAATACTTTTACAGCCTATAACCTTGTTATTGGCTCAAATGGTATATGTAGACGGAGATAAGACCGTATCTGCGGCGGCATATATTTGTCAGATACTGGGGAATATTATTTTTTCATGGGTATTATGTAAAAAAATCGGTATAGCGGGAGTAAGTCTTGGAACAGTAATAAGTTTCATATTAACATTACTGGTACTTTCGATACATTTTTTCCGAAAGATCAATACAATAAGATTCAAATGGTATGCCGATTATAAAGATATGCTGCGTATTGCTAAGTACAGTGTAGTAAAATCGTCATCAATATTTTTTTTCAGTTTATTTACGGCGATAATCAATACATTTATGCTGTCACAGGGAGAAGAAGAATATTTGCCTGTATTTGCGGTTGTTATGGATATGGTTGAACTTATGGTCATATTTGACGGAGTTGAGGTTGCACTTGCACCGATGTTTGCTACTCTTCATGCAGAGCATAATACAAAAATGCTGGGTATACTTGTGAGGGAGTCATTAAAAATTGCATTTATTGAGGGAATAGTAATGACCGTGCTTGTACTTTTATTTGCAAAAAACATGGCAATATTATTTGGTTTGCATGATGCGGAAAAAATTACGATTGCTGCAAGTTGTCTTAGGATAATGTCGCTGAGTTTTTGTGCGGCAGCGGTTATAAAGCTATTAGCAGGGTATTATCTGCACATGGAATATGTAAAATTATCCATTGCTGTATGCAGCATAAATGGTATAGCGGCGCCTCTTATATTTGTTGTTTTTTTTGTTTATGTGTTCGGTGCGGTCGGTTTAGGAGTTGGAATGTTTTTTTCTCCGATATTTTCGCTTTTTATGACGGCATTAATAGTGTATACTCTGTATAAAAAGGAAAATTTTCCATATTTGATAGATAAAACGAAAGATAAAAATATTTATATGTATGATATATCTTTATCTCAGGACACTGTAATGGAGATAACTGATAAAATTGAACATCTGTTGAAAGAAAACAATATATCGGGAAAAAGCCTTATATGGGTCAGACTTTTTTCGGAAGAGATTGGAATGATGATACTTGAAAAGAATATTAATAAAGAGATATCGGCACAATATACCGTTGACCTCAACAGCGATGAAATTAAGCTTATAATTCGTGATGACGGGGTATTATTCGATATTACAGATACAGACAGCAAAATCAGTTCATTACGCTCATTCGTTGTATCAGGGATAATGGAGAAACAGGAAATCAAGTTTTATCAGATAACGACAGGATATAACAGGAACGCTTTTAAATTTCCGAAGGCATAAAAAGGGGCAGAAAAGCCCCCTTTTAATTATTTGATAAGCGTTTGACTCCATAGTGATTCATTGAAACCAACAAGGATCGTATCATTATCTACAATGATAGGTCTTTTTACAAGCATACCGTCTGTAGAGAGAAGAGAGATGATCTCGTCATCATTCATCCGAGGGAGCTTATCTTTCAGAGAAAGCTCTCTGTACTTCATTCCGCTTGTATTTATGAATTTCTTGATCGGTAATTTGCTTTTTTGGTACCATAATTTTAATTCATCAAAAGATGGATTATTTTGAGTGATGTTACGATCATCAAATTGAATATTGTTTTCTTCGAGCCATTTCTTTGCCTTTTTGCAAGTAGTACATTTTGGATATTCCAAAAAAATCATAATGATCCCTCCCTATAAATATAGTAAACGACAAAAGTATTTATACTTTTGCTCGTTTACTCGCGCCGGCTGCGTGCCGCAAAGCGGCTAACTACCTTGTACGCAGCCGTGTGCATACCCCGTAGGGTTATAGTAAACGACATTTTTTAATGTCGTT
>JAFUUG010000575.1 GCA_017483905.1 Bacillota bacterium | reverse complement strand
CAACACTTGCCCTGCATATCGTGGCAGAAGTTCAAAAAGCAGGCGGCATTGCGGGCTTCATTGATGCCGAGCATGCACTTGACCCCGTTTATGCACAGAATTTGGGTGTAGATATAAATGAATTGTATGTATCACAGCCCGATGACGGCGAACAGGCACTTGAAATAACGGAAGAGCTTGTACGCTCGGGTGCGGTCGATATAGTTAT
Organism: Bacillota bacterium; assembly: GCA_017483905.1. GTDB lineage: Bacteria > Bacillota > Clostridia > Lachnospirales > CAG-274 > RGIG4831. The sequence continues at coordinate 3,343 of JAFUUG010000575.1, read as the reverse complement.
AGTAGACTCCGTTGCGGCACTCGTTCCGAGAGCAGAGATAGACGGCGTTATGGGTGAATCTCACATGGGACTTCAGGCAAGACTTATGAGTCAGGCACTCAGAAAACTCACCTCCATAACGAATAAAAGCAATTGTATCGTAATATTCATAAATCAGCTTCGTGAAAAAATAGGTGTGATGTTCGGAAATCCCGAAACAACTACCGGCGGACGGGCTCTTAAATTCTACGCAAGCGTAAGAATAGATATAAGAAAAGGCGAACCGATAAAAGAGGGCAGCGATTTTATAGGTTCAAGAACGAAAGCAAAGGTAGTCAAAAATAAAGTTGCCCCACCTTTCAAGAGCTGCGAATTTGATATAATATTCGGCAAAGGAATATCTCATACTGGTGATGTCCTCGATCTTGCGGCAGAGCTCGGAGTAGTCAAAAAAGGCGGTGCGTGGTATTCTTATAATGATTCAAAACTCGGACAGGGTCGTGAGAACAGCAAGAAATTTCTTGATGAAAACTCCGATCTGCTTCGTGAGATAGAAAACAAGGTAAGAGAACACTACGAACTTCCTCAGCTCAACACTATAGAAAAAATGATTGAAAACGGTGAACCTCTCGTCGTGGAAACACAGGAAGAAGAAATAGACCTCGATGCTCCTATTGAATTTGAATTAAGCGATGAAGAAGAAAATTCTTCCGAGGAACAGTAAAATGCAAAAACAAGAGTCTTAAAACAGGCTCTTGTTTTATATTTTTCCAATTAATGTAAAAAAATTGCAACAAAAAATATTTTTGCTGCAAAAAAATATTTTCAAAAAAGCCAAAATCGCATTGTTTTTGTGATATATATTTGCTTTTAAATAAAAAAGTTTCCTGTGAAGAAACTTTTATTTTGCAATTTTATTTTTGTTTCTTGCAGATTTACTAAAAAATCATACTTGATTCATAGTGTTTTTTTATCCACTTTCACAAAATTTATTTTACTTACATCTATTTATTGACATCGGCTTAAAATACGGTTATAATTTAAACACAAAGGCAATAAATGTTATAATAATTAATGTAATAATATCAAGGGAGGATAATTTTATTATGTCTTATGTAGATAATGTACTTAATAATTTAATCGAGAAAAATGCGGGACAGGCTGAATTCCATCAGGCTGCCACAGAGGTTCTCAACACTCTTAAACCTGTTATCGAAGCTAACCCTCAGTATGAAAAAGCAGCTTTACTTGAAAGACTCGTTGAGCCTGAGCGTCAGATAATGTTCAGAGTTCCTTGGATCGACGATAAAGGAAATGTACAGGTAAACAGAGGTTACAGAGTACAGTTCAATTCAGCTATCGGACCATATAAGGGCGGACTTCGTTTTCACCCATCGGTTAATTTAAGTATAATCAAATTCTTAGGTTTCGAGCAGATATTCAAAAACTCTCTTACAAGCCTTCCTATCGGCGGCGGCAAGGGTGGTTCGGACTTCGATCCAAAGGGTAAATCAGACAATGAAGTTATGCGTTTCTGCCAGAGTTTTATGACTGAATTATATCGTCATATCGGTGCAGATGTTGACGTTCCTGCCGGTGACATCGGTGTAGGCGGTCGTGAAGTAGGTTATATGTACGGTCAGTATAAGAGGATCACAGGTCTTTATGAGGGTGTTCTCACAGGTAAGGGTTTGACATTCGGCGGTTCTCTTGCCCGTACAGAAGCTACAGGCTATGGTCTTGTATATCTTACACAGGAAATGCTCAAAGAAAAAGGCGACTCTTTCGAGGGCAAGACAGTCGTTATCTCAGGTGCGGGAAATGTTGCCGTATATGCAGCTGAAAAAGCTACTCAGCTTGGTGCAAAAGTCGTTTCTTTCTCCGATTCAAATGGCTACATCTACGATAAAGACGGCGTAGACATCGAATATGTAAAAGACCTCAAGTTCGTAAGAAGAGGACGTTTAAGCGAATATACAAACGAACATAAGTCAGCTGAATATCACGAAGGAAAAGGTGTATGGAATATCAAGTGTGACATCGCTCTTCCATGTGCTACTCAGAACGAGCTTAATGAAGAAGATGCAAAGACACTCGTTGCAAACGGATGTAAAGCAGTCGGCGAAGGTGCAAATATGCCTTCTACTCTTGAAGCTATCGACGTATTCTTAAAGAATAAGATTCTCTTTGCTCCTGCAAAGGCCGCAAATGCAGGCGGTGTTGCTACATCAGCTCTTGAAATGAGCCAGAACAGCCAGAGATTAAGCTGGACATTTGAAGAAGTTGATTCCAAGCTCCACAATATCATGGTAAATATCTATCATAATATGGACGATGCAGCAGCTGAATACGGCATGAAAGACAATTTCGTAGCAGGTGCAAATATCGCAGGTTTCCTCAAAGTTGCAAATGCAATGATGAGTCAGGGTGTTTGCTGATAAATAAATTATCCTCCCCGCAGAAATATGGGGAGGATTTTTGTTTACAGAACTGCTGATTTTTTGGTTCAAGCATTATTCCTTATTTATTATATTTTGAATAAAGGTGAGATAATTTCACAGCCTGCGCCATATCATCCGTCATTATCTCATACAAATAATCCCTCACTCCGAGATTCATAAAATAAAAATACAGTTTTCTGAGATACTGTGCCGTCTTTATTTCCTCATACATACTTTTTTCAAATTCGTATATCATATTCTGAGAGATCCCGTTTTCTTCCGTAAAAATCTCCGCTTCACTCTCAAACATATCATTATACATATCCATAAGCATTTTTTTGTGCTTTAATTCTTCAAGGTGCATACCATGGATAATATCGCTGTCATTTTCATCATGGATAGTTCGTGCAAGCCTTGCATAGTACGATGCCATTTCACTTTTATCCTTTATCGCATCTTTCATCATATTTTTGATCATAACATCATTTTCGGACATATCCCCTCTTTCATCATTTATCTCATTCTGTTCATCATTCTGCGCCGCAAGTACATCTTCTGCTTTTACATCGGAGAGCCTCTGTGCCTTGTAAGTTGTATATGGATACATTGAAATTACCTCATTGAAAATAATATTTTTATATAATATATGCACACCGGAAAAAAAGTTGACGCATAAAAAATCTTTTTTTACAATAATGTTACAAAAAAAAAAATTGTTTTAAAAAGTGTTGACAAAACATTTAAATTATGATAACATAAATAAGCTGTTAGGGAATGAGATATAACCTACAGCATATCGAACATTGAAAATCGAATAATCGAGTAAACTTACAAAGATCCCAGAGATTCCTTTTAATAGGTTAAGTTTTTAATAAGTTAAAAGAGAATTGAAAAAGTAAAGTCAGTAAATACTGAGCAGAATT
>JAFUUG010000048.1 GCA_017483905.1 Bacillota bacterium | reverse complement strand
GATGCCAAATGGATCTGTGATCTTTTTATGTGTGACATGATCAAACCTTCTTTTATTCCTCCGGCAGACATACGACATTTAAGAGATTTACTAAGATACCGTTCCAAGCTGATCTCTATGATCACAGGCGAAAAGAATCGTGTACATAACTGTTTGACTGTTTCTAATCTTAAACTTGATGATGTCTTTTCCGATATATTTGGAAAATCAGCCCGCTTGATTACAGAGCAAATGCTTACACACCCAGGGGAATTTTTTGATGTCACACCTTTCGTTAACAGCAGATGTAAAACACTCCCATTGAAGAAATACAGGCTGCTGTTGATGGAGCAATATCGCCCGAGCAAGCCGTAAAACTTAGGCAATGTCTCGACCACATAGATGAATTGAACCAACATATAGCAGCGATAGAAGAAGAAATATTTTATAGTAAACGACATTAAAAAATGTCGTTTACTATAACACCTCAATCACATTATAACATACTTTTTAATTTAAGGATAGGCTCTAATCTTGCTCTAAATTTATAATAATCGTATTCAGCTCCATCGACGAAATATATTTAACCTCCTTGGCAAGTCCTACTATCATCCTGATTCCGAGACCTTTTTCGGGATCTTTGGGATTATTTACTTCAAGCCATTTAACAGGGTCAAACCTATTTCCGTTATCACGCAAGCGAATGATTCGCTTTCCTTTCTTTAAAAGAAGCCGAAGTTCGGTTTTTATCTTTTTATTTTCATTAGAGCCGTGTTTGAATGTGTTTCCTGCCATTTCCTCTACAAAAAGCGATAAAAACATTGAGTTCCTTTTGCTTTCACCCCGCATTAAACAAAACTGTCTGACTTTTTCGGATATATCGGATATATCGGTTGCAGAATTTATGGATACCTCTAACAGTTCTTCAGGTTTTGTGTCAAAATCCTCGGAAAGTATCAAAAAATCATCAATGGCTCTCGGGAATTTTTTATTCCTGACACACGGTATTAAAATACATGTCACAAATGTTATTATTCCTGCTGCAATAAATCCTGTTTCTAAACCCTGTATGCCAAATAACAATCCCAAAATGGCAGTACAAACAGAGGGATATACACCATCTCTTAAAAATCCAAGCAGATAATTCAGCGAGATATGACCTGTTCCCATAAAACTGCCTAAAACAGAATAGCTGAAAATCAAAAAAACATTCTCTACTGCTATAAATCTGATGAAACGTACAGCTTGAGTAAGTACAGCTGTATCCTGATTTTTTATAAATATACCTGCTGCATTTTCTGCAAACACAAATAATAATATTAAAAGGATCATACCCACGCGATAACCGCTAATAATAGATATTCTAAGAATACGCCGCAGCGAACTTTTATCTTCTTCTCCGTAGGAAAGATTCATAATAATACTTGTTACTGACGAAAGACTTCCCAAAATTGAGTATACAATCATAAATGCAACATTAGCCACCGCAAATGCTGCCAAATCTCGGCTGCCACTAATATAAAGCAAAAGATTATTTAGAATAAATATAAAGCAAGTATTTGCCAACTGATTTACGGACTGGCTAATTCCGATCATAAAAGCTTCTTTTAAACAACCTACATCAAAATTTTTGATCGTAAAATGAAGAATATGCCCCTCTTTTGTAAAATGTAAAAGCATTACTATCATACCTATAAAAGAACTTATGGAAGTTGCTAATGACATACCGAACATTCCGGCATAAAAATATGTAACATTCAAAATATCAAGAATAATATCTGTAAAAAGAACAATCATCACGTATATAATGCATCGTTTTTGATCGCTGTCTATCGTCATAAGTGAGTTCAATATCAATCCAACAGCCAAAGGTACAATTCCAAATGAATATCCTCTCAAATAATCCGCTGCAAAAGATATAATCTCGTGATTTGCAGTTTTACCCAGTAACTGTACAATATTCTCTGAAAAAAACAATAAGACCAAAAACGTAACAATGCTGATACCTGCTCCTGTGCACATTTGTGTGGAAAAAACTCGATTTACGCCTGCGGCATCCGCTTTCCCAACATATCTGGAGGCAAGCTGTCCACATCCCATAGAAAATATGCTGATAATGACTGTAATAATTGCCACAACAGGGGCGATAAGCCCAATGGCTGCCACTGCTTTTTCCCCAAGGAACTGACCTGTAATCGCAGAATCCACTATATTGCATATAACCATTGTCATCATTCCGAAAAGCAAAACAAAATAATTCTTTTTAAATACTCTTTCTATAAGATATGATTCTTTTAACTCGTTCTTAGACTTTTCCATTATAAATTACCCTCTCTTAACCGATATTACAACAATGAAAATGTGCAAATTTATATATACTCGTAAACGGAAAATATTTCAGTCCACGATTATAAAAATGCGGCGCAGCCGCATTAAATTTATGTTCAAACCCTTCTTAAATGGCTTGTTGGTTAGGGCAGAAGCCGAGATTTTATAGTGCAGCTTTTTTATCTTTGATTACCGTCATACTCTTAATGTACAATGTTACTGCGTATCAATTTTCCCAATGCATTTTTTTTCAGAGGCTCTCTTATGACTATAACCTTGGATATTTTCATATAGGAGGGCAAATCACTGCAAACAAGTTTTACTTCAGCTTCTATTTCCTTTTTCAAAACATCATTTTCCTTATTTAGTAATGATTCGTTTGGATATATTTCTGCCGCAAGCATATCCTCACTTTCAAACACTAATGCCTCTTCTATCACTTCCGATTTTTGTAAAATTTCTTCTAATTCTTCGGGCGAAACATTCTCTCCATTAGACAAAACAATCAGATTCTTCGCTCGCCCCACAATAAAGCAGCGACCGTCTTCATATTTGCGTGCAATATCGCCTGTATAGAACCATCCATCTTTAAATATAGCTTCTGATCCATCTGCATCGTTCAAATAGCCACTAAACAAAAGAGGAGATTTTACCCAAAGTTTTCCAACAGTGCCTCCTCCTTCTATTTTAAGCATTGCATCTTTCGCCGGAAAACCATCAAAAATGATTGCACCGCAGGTTTCTGTCATTCCATAAGTATCGCATGCCTCTATTCCGTACAGCTCAAATTCACTTTTATAATCTCTTTTTGATCTTGCACCACTGACAGAAATATATTTTAAGCCGAAATTCGGCATTTTATCCCTGATATCGGTTCCATTTCCTTTTAGCCATAAAAGCAGCATATCAGCTATTCTTGGAACTGTGAGCGTATACTGCACTCCTTTTGCTGCAACAGCTTCAATAAGCATACGGTAATCAGGTATCACAATCAAAACAGCCCCACCGTACATACAACTGAAAAGCAAAGTAATTCCTGCAATATGGTAAAGCGGTACAAACAAAAGCGCAGTTTCAAACCACTCCATAGAATACATAGTATTTTTAGCATACCCTGTAAGCATTTTGTGCGTACACCCGACAGCTTTTCCTGAACCCGTAGTACCCGATGTAAAAAGTATAACAGCTTCGGTTTCGGGATCCAACTCATAATTTTCAAAGGGATCTATCCCCTCGGATATAAGTTTTTTTCCTTCTTCTGTCATCTTCTTAAATTCGGAAAAGTCAAACGTCGGCAAATCGCAATCCGAAAATTCGGAAAGAAAGCTCTTTTCGCCGGCTATGGCTTTTGCATTTATCTCTGCAATCATTTCAGTCAGTTTACAACAGGGAAGCTGCGGATCTATAATAACCACCGTTCCTCCTATGGCAGTAAGGGCAAAAAATGCAGTGATCATTTCAAAACTCGTTCCGCTTAAAAAAACAACCCTCTTTCCGTTTAATCCTTTGGAGAGAAAATAAGCCGCTAATGCTTTCGCATCCTCTGTAATATCCGAGGCAGTAATATTAATATCTACCTCAGATGTCATAAAAGTAAAAAACTGATGTGACGGTTCTCTTTCATAATACCATAACAGCAGATCTCTAATATAGCTATGTTTTGGCTTATATTCACTCATATTTTTTTCAACATAATGTTCCAGTTTTTTTATATCTTCATCTGAAAAAAACTCATCATCCCATGTCAACCCCATAACGCAGCGAGTATTATTTGTTCTGAAAAGTGTTGCATTGCAAGAACATTCCCCTGCGAAAAAACCTCTATGTTTTTCTACATTCTGATAACTTTTTATAAATGATTCCTGGTCGCTCGATATTGGTGCATCTTTATCTCTCCTGTTTCTGATATCAATATATTCCGTCTTGGGAACGCTGCCTGTTTCCCGCCCAAAATCATTGACCCGCCTTTTGAGTTCTTTTTCAAAAACGATATGCTCAAGTAATTTGAAAGTTTGTTTGTACATTGTAATTACCTCTGCTTTCGCATATAATTCAGCCAACTAAAAAAATTATATTCTAATCTTCCCCATCAATTCCGCAATAGTCATATCTCCTTCTTCGTAAAGCCTTTCTGCAAGTGCCATCATTTCTGATTCAAGCATTTCAAAACTTTTAAGTCCCTCAAAAAAATCTTTTTTTCCGGAAATAGTTAATACTGCACAGCCGTCCCGGTTCTTACTAATTATAATATCTATTCCACCTAAAATCGTGTAATCTATTTGTATATTTTTTTTTACAGAATCATCTGCGATATTTGCTTCGCCGTATCTCATAATAATATCTCTTACATCCGTGAATCCGTCTTGACCTATGCCAAAACGAAGTCCGCTTATTTTATCACTTTTGGCTCCCGAATACTTCTTATATATTCTTTCTAAATCTAAAACAGGAACAGCCCCATGTCTTTGTACAACAGTGCTTTCCCGGAAGTTTTCTTCACAGAAAGCAGCAAAGCTTTTTTCTTCATCAATGTTTACCAATACGGGAAGCTCCGCTCGGCAGCACGCAAAAAGCTCCTTATCCTCATTGTGTAAACGATTTTCGTATCGACGAACTATAAAAAACTGTTCAATGTTCAAATATCTGCTTCCTAAAAGCGCAAAAAAGCTAAAGAAAAGTGTATCTACGGAAACAGAAAACCTTTTTGAAAGTTCTCGTAATCTTTCCATTTTATCATTTTTAAGGTAATCGGAATATGTTTCAAAAAATGGTTTATCCTCGCCGATCACTTTTAAACTCTTTCCGTAGTTTAAATATCTGCTGTCTTTATCAAGATAATTATTCCAAAAATCAATATCTCTTTTATAACGTTTACTTGACAGATATTCAAGCTGCCTTTTCACATAATCCTTAAAAGACGGCGGTTCATATATAGGCTCCTTACCTTCTATTATGGCATCATGCAGCCGCTTGATGGAAGATGATGCAATGGATAGTGCATACTGATCCATATTTAAATGATCAAATACAGCGAGCAAGTTATATTCTCCATTCTCAAATACAATGATATTAAAACGATAAATTTTCTCTTCTCTTTTAAACTCTTCCATATAACATTTTAGTAAATATTGACGATATTCTTTTTCTTTATCTTTAAAAGCAACTACAGGTATTTCCAAAAATGACGGAGATGTGTTTATATGCTGGACATAAAGCACACTGTTTTCTTTTTGCTTGTTGATTATTACCCGAACGCCATCATTTTTTTCAATAAATTTCCGTACTGCCCACAAAACAGCATATACGCCGCAAAGTCTATTTTGCGGGCTGAAATTAAGTATAAATCCTTTATTATGAATAAAGGATATCGACTTGGTATATGTATATTTTGATATCATATCCCACTCTTGAAAACTCAATCCTATCTCTTCCACCTCAGATATACCCCTTTCTTTTAAGAATCCAATCTGCCGCATCGGAAGTGCTGCCGGAGAACATCATTTTTTCATGGATTAATTGTGCATTTAACCGGTAAATATCGTTGTTTAGAAGTTCATTCACCGTTTTCCAAATAGTATCGGGACGGTGATTTTCCATAAGTATTCCTGCTTTTTCCTCTGCTGTGATGCGTGCATTGGCATACTGATCCGCAAACATGGGGTACAGTGCCATAGGCACACCCTCCCATAAGCAGTCCGAAACAGTATTTAAACCTCCGTGGCATACGCATACATCTGCATACTTTAAGTATTGTCTTTGATCTGCTTCCCTTACGATAGCTATATTATCAGGCATCTGCGAAAATATCTCTTCATTCACATATTTCCATACTACCATAACCACATCAATATTTTTTCCCTTAAAAGCCTTAATACAAGTTATCCAAAAAGAACTGCTTAAACTTGATATAGTACCCATTGTTACGAAAACAAAAGGACGTGATTTTTTGTTTTGTAAACACTTTAATAAAAAGGGCTTTTCCAAATCCGTTGTTTTCTCCCTTCCGCAGGCACCCGCAAAAAAAATATGTTCTAAATTAAATGTATTTTGACAAGGAAGAAAAGTTTTTGTCTGATAGAAAATACAATCTGTCTGTTCATTTAAAAGCAATAGTGAAAGAAAAGTTTTTTTAGGAAAACTTTTTTCCGACATCATATCAAGATGCTGCTGTATTTCATTTATTGCGGGTTCTATAGACTTATATATGTCTATGCAATAATCGGAAAGAGTAACAAGATTTAAAGGAATGGTTGGTGATGATATTACAAAAGGTATTCTATATTTTTCGACGATAAGTTTTCCCCAAATGCTGCCTTCATCTACAACGGCAAATGCAGGTTTATATTTTTCAATGTCTTTTCCCATTCTTTCGTTTATATTTTCGGCAAAATACAATTGATCGCTAAAACTCTCCCCAAGATTAGACCTCTGATATTTTTCCCGAATTTCATAGATATCGCAGGCAATAAACTCTCCTCCCGAATCTTCTATAATATTCCCGAAAGTTTCCGAGGCATAAACAATTACTCGGTATCCCCGCATGGAAAATTCCCTTATAAGATGTCTTATTGGCATAACATGACCATACTCAGACATACATAAAAAGAAAACAGTAAGCTGTTCCATAAATTCACTCCTTTTCATTTAAAGGCAGCACATAAAGATGCAAAAACTTGATCAGCCTGAGGCTGCTTTTCTTTGCACTGCATAATAGGAGGTTTTAAATGTGCGGCAAGAGGACTTATTTTTTTGTCAAATTCTTTCAATAATAACAAAGACTTTGGATTGTTTGACAGCATAATTCTATAAAGCCAAATATCAAAACATAAAAGATTATTAAGATCCAATCCGCACTGTCTGCCGTGATTGAATAAATCAATAACACTTTCGGCAAGTTTGGACGCATCCGAAGAGGTATTAACAAGATTGCAAGTCATTCCTAAGCCGAAATAATAAATATATCCTTTTATATGCGGAAAAAAGGCGACCTTGTCTGCCATACCAAATGCTTTGAAACTATAGAAAGCATCCTCTCCGTACACATACGCTATATCCTCCTTAAAATAAATATGATTTTTAAAGAGAAAATCGCGTCTGAAAATTTCACCGTGAAGTGCTTTTCCCGATATACATAGTCCATCTGCTATGCGCGGATCTCCTTTGTCATAAACACACGGCTCTCCGTCTATCGAGCTGGCATCTACCCAAAAATCCATTCTTGCAAGTTTTCCGATAACATGTTCATAAGCCATACAGCCTGCCTGCGCACCCGTTTTTTCCATACCGATAATTACTTCACTTATTGCGTTTTTCTCCATTTCGTCATCCGAATCAAGAAACATAATATATTTGCCGTCTGCTTCTCTGAGCGTGAGATTTCTTGCATAAGCCACATGAGTGCCCGGAGCATCGGCTTCTGCTATTTTTATATTTTCATATTTTGAAAACTCTTTTTTTATAATACTCTTATAAGATGCTGTGCAGTTATGCAAAACTATAACCCATTGTATTTTTGAAAATCCGAAACTTTGCCGCCAAAGTGACTGAAATGCACGACGAACAAGGTGCATAGGTGTTGAATGAATAGGCGTAGTTACACTTACCGGATACAAATTTTCTTTCCGACCGCTTATGTTAAAGTCAGAGAAAACGCTCTTTTCCATAATCAACACTCCTTTAAGCATTTGTCAATAATATTTGCAAAATCCCGAGGGGTCATATTGCTTTTAAACACCGTATCAGGTATTTCTATATCGTAAAATTCCTCAAGCATATATGCAAGCTGTGCAGTCTGCATTGATGTAATGCCAAGTTCCGAATAAAGTTCCGCATCGGGATTCACATCTATATCGTTTGCAAGCATTTTTTT
>JAFUUG010000574.1 GCA_017483905.1 Bacillota bacterium | reverse complement strand
TCTTTCCAATTTTTTAGATTAATGCATCTTTTTGTTTCTCGTATCTTGTTCATATGTTTCACACTCCATACAATTATTTTCAATAATTGTATCATGAATACTGATTCATTGAAAAGACAGGGGATGATTGATCGCTTACCATTAAGAGATGTCGAAAGCGGTATTCCTGTTTTTATTTGTGCTGCGTAAGAAACACTTGTCATAAGAGCAGTTCCTATTACAACCAAAAACAATTTTAAAATTATATTATTCAATTTCATAGCCTCCTTTTATTGTTCTATTTCAGCAAGATCAACAATGTACTTTTGTATCTGAAGTGCATCATCTACATCTACCAAATCGTCTTTGTTCACATCTGCCGCTTGGAGCATATTATCATCCAATTCCTGTAAATCAACAGTGTACTTAAAAATAAGCAAAGCATCATCTACATCTGTTTCACCGTCGTCATTTACATCACCTATTGTAATAAGAGGCAAATACTCTATGACAGACTGACTTGGATAAAGTTCTGTATTATCTGAGGCAGAGCCTTCATAACATTTTACCTTAAGTGCAGAGCAGTCCTCAAATAATTCAGCACTAACAGACAAATCAGATGAACGGATCACCAAATTTTTAAGGGAAGTGCAATCATCAAAAGTATTTGTGCCAATTGCACTCAACGTTTTCGGCAATTTTATATCAGTAACATTTGTCAATCCCGAAAACATATTATTCCCAATATATGATACACCTTCGGACACAACAATTTTTTCGATGATATCAGAAAATTCTGTAAATGGGAGATTTTCGGTTTCATAATCGTATGTTGCTCCGGTTCCCTTTATTCTTAATGTATTGTCCGAAATTTCCCATGTAGTATTTTCTCCACAAGAACCCAAAGAGTGTGTAACTTTTATATTTGCTTTTATATTTACATTTTTTGCAGGCATAGTAACAATTGTTGAAATAGCCTTTTCGTCATCAAATATATTGACATCTGCATCACTTTCCCAACCAATAAATTCCACATTTTCGGGAACGTAAGTAATAATATTTATTTTTTCGCCTTCACAATACTCGCCTTCTTGCAGTGATGTTTTAGCAATAATACTTCTTTTAAGCACAACTTTATATTTTGTCGAACTTTCATTTGAATTATAATCAGGCAATATATTAATATTATTTTTTTCAATTGAATAATTCGCATCTTCTCCATATTTTCCATTTTCAATTGATTTATATTCTTCATTTTCTTTCAGTTCAATATTATTAAAGTTTACCGTTGCTGTATTTTCATTGTCTACATATTCATTGACTATAATATCCATTGTGCCATTACCTGTTGCTTTATATATTACATTATACTCATCATCATATGTATAGACAGTTTTTTTGTCATCTTCCCTTGCAATTGTTAAATTAGCCGCTCCGTTATAATAAAGTGAATCTCCTTCAGAGCAAGCAACAAGAACCCCATTCTTATCGAAAACATATACATCAACCGGACAATGTATGTTATATACCTTATATTTATCTCTTTTTGTATCATAATAATGATATAATTCAGGGTAATCATCCTCAAGGTACGTTATCCATTCTGTATTGGCTCCGTTAACATAACCTTTCATAATATTTTTCATACTTTCAATTGAATTTTTTAGTTGTTCAGAATTATTTACATTAAACGCTTTATAAAAAAGAGCATCTTCTACAGCTTCCGAAAAATTTTCAGTTGTATCACAATTTAATACATAATAAGCCCCCAATATATTTATAGCAGCGTTGTAATTTCTTGCATTAATTTCACTTTTGTTTGATAGAAAGTTGTTTTTTTGCTTATTATATGCTGCATTCACAGTTAATCCAAGATAATTTACTGCATTAAGTTTATAATATGCTTCTGTTATTTCTGAAGTATTAAACATAGTTTCTGTAATAAATTGACCGCTTTTTATTATTGCGTGAGCTACAGCTAATTCAGGATATGCTTCATATGCTTTTTCTTTTGCCTTATCCCAAATTTTCTTTATACCATATTCTGCTGCATCTTTTCCAGCCATTTGTACATAACAAGCAGCCATTTTTCCCATAAACTCGACTTCAGATGACTCTATTAAGTTTTTCGTTTCAAGTAATGCTTCTTTTAATGCAAGATTGTCAGAAGGTGCTTCATTATACATATCTGTAAGCATTTGCTTAATTGAACTATCAAGCATATAAAGTTTATAATTATTATACATTTGATCAAGAATATCCAAAAAATTTCCGGTATATTCCAAATCATCAAAAACACCATCCATTTCGTCAATTAAAGGAAAATTAACTTTAAAACGATTTTTTACAAGTTCCATAGCTTTTTCTTTTTTAGCTTTATCCGTAAAAAAACCATTTGTCAGTTCATTATAAGTATAAAAATCTTTTAAATCTTCAATAACAGTACTTTTAAAACTTTCGAATTTTTTTCTGTTTTTATCACTTGTAAAATCATTAAGTTTATTGTCTATTTCAAAATCAAGCATCTCAAAAATCATTGCTTTATACATATCTCTTTCTTCAAGAGTGTAGTCAATAAGTTTGCTAGGATTATCAACAGTATTTAATGATCCGTTAAATACCTCCCAAGTATAACTTTTACAGTACATACCATTATTATCAGCTGCTCCTTGAAGTATTTCTGCCGGAGTATCCTGGTTAATCACAAATTCTTCTATATTTTGGGCAGAAACTCCTTTAGTTATATTATGATTTGCTCGGTAAATGTCCTCATTAAAACCCGTTTGTATAACATTTACCTCAAGTTCATCAGTAAATACTTCTCCATTTAAATTTGTTACCTCCGCAGTAAACTTATGAATTCCAATACTTGGATTATTGATATAAACCGTATTTTCGACTGCAGTGTAAGCTGTAGTCGAATATTCCTTTACCTTTTGAATTTCATTGTTTGAAAATGAAAATCCATCAGGTAGAGTTAGTTTTACTGTAACCATTGTATCATTTGCTGTTATTTTGTTAAAATTAGTCATATTTACCTGATTTTCTGCCGTAACATACAAACAGAATTCATTAATATTATAAGTTTTTTTATCTTTATCATAAGTTATTTCCTTTATACCATCTATTTTTGCTACCATTTTATTTGAATCGCATTCAGATATACTGTATGGATTGTCATATTCTCCATTACCCACTGATAAATCTATATTGTTAATATTAAGATAAAAAGCTGGACGAACACCAATTGTAGCTGTATTATCTTCAGCATAGCCAATAGTTTCATTCACAATTCTGGTTCTACAGCTATATGGTCGAAATGTTGAATACAGATAGTATACCCCCTCCGTATATACTGTACGCAACCAATAACTCACAATATTATCGTAATTTAGATATGAACTATCTTTGTAGTCTGAATTTAAAACAGCTGCTTGCGTAGGTTTAGCCTTATAATACTCTCCTAAATTATTGTAAACAGTATTCACCTGTTTAACGTCTAACAAGAAAATACTATCTGTACACTGTTCGCTATTTGCAGATGTATAATTCTGAACACATCCCTCTATAGTACTATCATATAATATGGGGGTTCTATATTCATAATCTCCATTAATATATTCATAAGCATCTAGAATTGTTTTTTGTGTTACGGTCTTTATAGCGAGCATTTCTCTATCCGAAAAACTATTTAAAAATCCTTTTTCCGTAGCATATGCATTATATCCATTTGTCATACTTTCAGCATTTGGTGGATTGCCACAAGTCCATTGAACCATCCCTGTATCGCTTGATGAGTTTAACCAATTTCTAATATTACTATCTCCCCAATAATTTGAACCCGAATTTAATCTTGTACATGTAGATTTCCCAAAGCCGTACTTATGACTTCCGTTTAAATTACTGCCATTTCCATCAAAAGCTTTTATACAAAGCACTCTATCGCTTAATATTAGAGGTAAATAACCATCTTTATATTCAGTTACAGTATCTGTTGAATCAATAATGGGATTTCCGTTACTATCATATCCACTTATCTTTTCAAACGAAACACATCTCCAAAGTATCGGTTCGCCTAAATAATTGCCCATTTGAACATAATCACCAAGTTTTATCGTGCTTTCGTTACTGAGTGAATTATCATTTGCATATACATTTATCAAATCCTGCCCTAAATTACAGAACAAAAATACAAAACTCAAAACAAACGATAGCACTCTTTTTTTAGTTATCATATTTCCGCCACCTCTCTTAATGTCAATTCCTTAATTTTAAGAATTCAAATCAATATTCGGCCAATCTGCCAAATATTGTCTAAGCTTTACCACATCTTTTCCGTTTACAATTTCTTCATTTGTTACATCGGCGGCTATAAGTTGATCCTCTGTAAGAGCAGCACTTGGCCAGTCTGCTATATATTGTCTCAACAATACAACGTCTTTTCCGTTTATCATGTTATCCCCATTTACGTCACCTTTTTTTATATTTGTAACATTAACAAACCCGCTTAATTCAGTATATACAATATTTGAAAGATTTTCATCTGTAAACATAGTTTCCGATTTTATTGTAGCTATCTCATATAAACCCTGCTTTACATTTGGTTTTATTTGAAACCTTACGGTAAACAATATTTCATCACCGGAAACATTTGTAACACTATCCCATACAAATTTAACCTTGTTTTTCAACGACATATCTGTAGAACTGTCAATTTGCGAAATCATATCAGAAAACTTATCGCCTTTAGTATATGATACAGGGTACATAATACTATTGTCATATCCCAAGGATATATTGAAACAAGATATCCCTGCATTATTTTTCAATACAACCGGTATATCAACATATTTTCCTGAAATCGCATTTACATCTGCTATTTCAAGATTTACAGAATTTACATTCTCAGTAACAGTTTCAGTTGTTGTTTCGGTTGAAGATTCACTGGTAGTCGTAATTTCCGTTATTGTAGTATCAAGTTTCCAAACAGCATAAAGCGTAACTGAATTGTTTTCTTTGTATGTTCCACCGGCACTATATGAAGTTCCCGTTCCATCCGATTTTGTGTTCCAATTTTTGAATGTATACCCCGGTCTTGTCGGTTGTGTACCACTTAATGTCAGGTCTGTTCCATAAGTCTTTATCTGATTTCCCGGTTGTCCGCTTCCTCCGTTTGCGTTATAGGATATTGTATATTTGTTTATCTCCCATATCGCATATAATGTCACATTTGCATTTGCCGTATACTTTCCTCCGGCACTATACGAAGTTCCCGTTCCATCCGATTTTGTGTTCCAATTTTTGAATGTATATCCATCTCTTGTTGGTTTTGTTCCGCTTAATGTCAAGTCTGTTCCGTGAACCTTTGTTTGATTTCCCGGTTGTCCGCTTCCTCCGTTTGCATTATAGGTTACTGTATATTTATTTGTTTCCCATATCGCATATAATGTTATTGCGCCATTTTTATCATATAATGTTACCCCGTCATCAGTAGTATATTTTCCACTTGGAGAATAACTTATACCTGTTCCGTCTGCCTTCGTATTCCAATTTTTGAATGCATATCCATCTCTTGTTGGCTTTGTTCCGCTTAATGTTAATTCGACCTTATATACCTTTGTCTGATTCGCCGGTGCTCCGCTTCCACCGTTTGCATTATACTTAATAGGATACTTGTAATAATTTCCTCCGTTTGCCGGAACTCCGTCGCTATTTCCCACATTATCATATGCGTATATATGTGTATTATAAAAGCCTTGCTCATCATTATGATCACTGTATTTTACAGAATATGTATATGTATCACCATCTTTTGTTCCTGATGCCTTTGAATTTGTTACCCAATCTCCTATTACATCATCTTGGTCGTTTGCTGTTGTCCAAGTCGGGAATTGTACCCTATTTACACCCGATCCGGAATCTTTTACTGTACAGCTTACAGTATAACCGGTTGCCGATTTAATAACATTTACATTTGAAATTACCGGAGGTGTAGTATCTTGTTTTATATTTACAGTTTCACTACCCAATAAAGTATTATCACCACTGCCAACATTTATTGCATATGCGTATACTTCCTGTGATCCTGTTTTGTCAGTAGATATTTTATCAAAAAAGCCATGATTATCTCCACAGCCATACGCATTATTTACATCCGGTCTTGAAGTATTGGCTACTAATACGTAACCTTCTCCAACTCCCGCAGGACCACCTATATAAACATGCACATATAACTGCTGTGAAGTATTATCAGGATCAAATGCCCAACCACTTACTTCAATATAACCTGTTCCACCGGAACAGCCATCAAAAGAACCTATTGGGTTATGATTAGTGGTTTCTGTTTGCGAACCATCAATATTAGATTTTGAAATATCAATTCCATATGTAACTATTCTTGAAATACCGCTGTATGTCGAAAATAAGTTTGTAGCCCCACTCCTACCGGGATCCATCATATAAACCGTATTACCATCTACATAATCACAGCACACCCAGTGTCCATCGTTATTTACTGATATAAGAACAATATATCCTGAATCAACATAGTCAGCTATAACTTCAGCTTTTTGTGTATTACTTCCCGATAATGATACAATGTTATTACGCCAAAACCCATCAACCATTCTTGTAACTGCATCCCAATATATGCCTCCATCCGATGTAAACCCTCCGTTATTATTCAAATAGTCACATAATTTACCCGGATCAAAATTACTTTCATCTCTCATTCCGCCGTGAACTACACCTATAGCAGTGGATGTTACTGTACATCCGATTTGTTTCATTGTACCACCGTTAGCAACCGGTTTTGATGCCCATCTTGAATCATACTGCTTCCAACCTTTATATTCTCCTGTAATCGCTAAGGGCGATAATTCTTGAAAAGAATCCTCTACGATATTATCTGGATAATTTGCAACACTATTTTCGTCGTTTTTTAACACATATGTACAGTAAAATTCCCCATTTATAACATTAAATTGCTTATTTCTTGCAGAATCTGCGGCAACCATAATTTTTGAATCGCCATTTTTATCAAATAAAAATATA
>JAFUUG010000573.1 GCA_017483905.1 Bacillota bacterium | reverse complement strand
TGTGAAATTATTTATAAGGAGGAAAAAGCAATGGGAGATAACAATCAAGTGGAAGATAATGGTGGATTTTTATGGGGACTGTTAGGTTTTTGTATTCCTATAGTTGGTCTTGTTCTTTTCCTGATATGGAAGGATCAGAAGCCTTTAACTGCTAAGGCGGCAGGTATCGGTGCGTTGGTTTCCGTAATAATATCTATAATATTCTATGTGATATACTTTGTTTTAATTGCGGGAGCGGCAGCAGCAGGAGCTATGTGATCCGTGGGTAAATTTTTAAGGCTTTTGTTCGGCTGTCATTGCAGGTCGGATAGGTCTTTCTTTTATAAGGGGAAGCAATTTCCTTTATGTGCAAGATGTACAGGTGAGCTTGTCGGAATGGTTTTGGCTGTTCCGGCGGCTCTTTTTTTAGGTTATCCGAAGACGGTATACTGTTTATTGATGCTGCTGCCGCTTATTACAGACGGGACTGTGCAGAGGGTGACGAAATACGAAAGTACGAATATCAGAAGGTTGATCACGGGGATATTATTTGGAATGGGAATCATATTTATGCTGATACATTTTCATAATTTTAATTTGTACCTTGCTAAAGAATTATTGACTTATATGGTGGGAAGTCCGCCGCCGTATGTATAGAAAGTGGTGCCGAGAGATCGGGTTTCTGAGGGTTTGTGAAGTGCTTATAGAGTATATGATTCGGGAAGAAAGGAATTTATTGATTTGAAAACAGGCAGGGGGGTATGTCTGAAATTGTGATACATGGAGGAAATGATAATGAAAAAAACTTTATTTATGGTTGTTGTTTTTATAATGATGATTATTTTGGCTTCTTGCGGTGATTTTATGGAAAAAGCGGATTATGACAGTCCTAAAGAAGTAATAAAGGCACATGAGAATATCCACTCCGAATGGGAAAACAATCAAATGTATGATGATTTGAAAGGAAAGACTTTCAAAGTCAGGACAACACAAAAATTGGATAAATCAAACCCAAAGGGAAATGTGGAAGAGGCTATGGCAAATAAAGACAAAGGTGGGCGTGATTGGGTATGTATACCTTATTCCGATATCGATATTGATGTAATGCTTTGGATGACTACCGAACAATGGGAGAATATTAAATATAATGAGGGGGATACATTGGTATTGAAGGTAGATTTTATCGCACAGAGGGGAACTAAAGACGGAAATATCAGACAGTATTATCTTAATGCGAGTTTACCTGATTGAGTATTTCTTTTACTATAAAAAAGTGGATGCGAAAAAATAATTTTTTTTCACACCCACTTTGACGGAAAACTTGTGTTTTCCGTCAATTTTTTGCAGTCTTGTTTGCGTGACTTATCGGCACTTGCAAGCCTGTAAGCAACGCTCGGACGAACAAAGTCCGTCCTGCGGTTTTAAGTCTGCGACGCTGATAATGTCAAAATGAATAATTTAAAAAATAATCTTGCATAAAAAATACTGAATCGTAATTTCTTCATAACCCCATTTTTATTACATAGGCTCTTTTAATATCTTCCAGACTTTTCTTTTTATTCGCTGTAGGGCATTGTCGATGGATTTTTCTTCACGCTCCATTATTTTTGCTATATCGGTATAGCTTTTGCCGCGAAGATAGAGAGTGAGGACTTTTCGTTCAAATTTGCTTAATGATTGATATATCTTGCTTTCGGTTCGGTAGAGATTCTCTCTGTTTATGAGCATTTCCTCGGGATTTGTTGAGCCGCCGTCGGACAAGAGGTCGATAAATGTTTCGTTATCTTCATTAGCGGCAGTATTAAGTGATAAAGAGGAATTAAGAGGAATGTGCTTTTGCCTGTTCGCCGCTTTTATGGCACTTAATATCTGACGGTTTATACAAAGCTCGGCAAAAGATGAAAAGCTGCCTTTTTTATCATCATCATAGTCACGGATAGCTTTATACAAGCCGATCATTCCCTCTTGTATGATGTCTTCCTTATCCGCACCGATAAGGAAATAAGTTCTTGCTTTTATCCGAACGAGATTTTTATATTTGTTTATTATAAATTCCTGTGCGATGTCATCACCGTTATGTATCATCATAACGATCTCGTTATCGGGGTAATCTTTGAATTTATCTTTTATTCTGATATCCATATCTTCATACATAAGTGTAAAACCTCATTTTGATCTTTTATTCTGATCTTTTATTTTGATCTTCTCATTTTTTCAAGCCATTTAGCTGTTTCTTCGTCTACATTACTCATAAGAGTGTTATTTTTGACAGGTCTTATTTCTTCTATCTTGCGGCGAACGCTTTTCTTTGCCGCCTTTACATCAAGTTCAAGTTCTCTTGCACTTACTCTTACGGCACCGTTACCCATTATTATTATCTGCTCCATACCGTCGGAGGTGGCGACTTTTACGCTGTATTTACGTTTACCGAGTTCGCTCGATGTTCGTTCTATGTAGCTGTCAGCCGTTTCGGCTTCCTTTGTATATACGACAAAAAGATTGCCGTAGTCTATTACACTTCCCGTATTGCCTTTTACATGGTGGGCATCAAAAACTATTATAAGGTTCATTTTTTTATATCCCTGATAGTCGGAAAGGGTATGAATGAGAGTATCTCTTGCATCTTCAAGAGAATTCTCGGATATCTTCTTTAAATTTTCCCATGCGAATATTATATTATATCCGTCAACAAGCAAGTATTCGTCCATAAATTTTTCCTTAAATTTTTTCGATAGTTACGATTTATATTTTCTTTGCCTTACTACTTCGTACATAAGAACAGATGCAGCTACACCTGCATTAAGCGATTTTATGTTTCCGTACATAGGTATCTTTACGGAATAATCGCATCTCTCTTTTACAAGACGGCTCACTCCATCGCCCTCGTTTCCGATAACGATACCGACAGCTCCTGTGAGGTCTGCTTTGAAAAGGTCTGTTCCTTTCATATCGGCACAGGCTATCCACAGACCTGCTTTCTGCAAGTCCTCTATGGTCTTTGCCATATTGGTGACTCTTGCAACGGGCACATATTCAACTGCGCCTGCCGATGTCTTGCTGACTATTGCGGTAAGTCCTACGGCTCTTCTCTTTGGGATAATGACACCATGCGCACCGCTTGTTTCGGCTGTTCTTATTATTGCACCGAGATTATGAGGGTCGAATATCTCATCAAGAATGATGATGAACGGGTCTTCGCCTTTTTCCTTTGCTTTTTCGAGGATATCGCTTACATCGCAGTATTCATGGGCGGGACATACGGCTATTACACCCTGACAATTGTTTGTGCGGCTCATGTGTTCAAGTTTTACTTTATCTACTTCCTGAACGATTATCCCTTTTTCTCTTGCTCTTGCGGCTATAACTCTGAGAGTTCCCTCTATTTCGCCTTTTTTCATAAAAATTTTATCTATTGTTGTTTCGTTGTTGAGAGCTTCCATAACGGCATTACGACCTTCAAGCTGTAATGCCGCTATTTCTTCGTCAAGTTTTGAATATTTCATCTCTCTGTCGGGAGAACGCCTTTCCTGTGATGGTCTTTTTGAAGATGACTTTGGGTTTCTTGAATTTTTTTTGTTTCCTGTATTCTTTTTCATTTGGGTATTAATTATCCTTTCTGATTTTCCGTTTGATTTTCGGTTACTTTATCAAGGAGATACTTTATCCGTTCGTTATTTCCACTTAAATAGAGGTAGCCGATAAGTGCCTCGACTCCCGTTGCATGGCGGTAGTCGATGATAGAGGCATTTTTTGCGGAGGTGAAACTCTTTGCGTTTCTTCCCCGCTTCATTACGGCAAATTCCTCTTCGGTGATGATATTTTTCAGCATTTCAAACATTTTTGCCTGTGCAGGGGCACTGACGTATTTTTTTGCTTCTTTATGAAGTTTATTTACGGGAACATTTCCGTGCATGAGAAGTTTTGTCCTTACATAGACCTCAAAGACAGCATCGCCTATATAGGCAAGGTCAAGAGGGGAATATGATGAAGCATTTACTTCGGTATCGAGCATTACATTAAAAAAATCGTCTGTATTCATTTTTTTCTGCTCCAGCGTATACCTGCGGCGGTATCTTCAAGAATTATATTTCTTGCTTTGAGTTCATCTCTTATTCTATCGGCAGTCGCCCAGTCTTTATTTTTTCTTGCGATTTGCCTTTCTTCTATGAGTTTTTCAATCTCGGCATCTTCATCATTTGCGGCTTTATCTTCAAATTTTATACCGAGGATATCGCAAAGAACGATAAGCTTATTATACATAGCCGAAAGATATTCCTTTGAAGAATTTTCATCTGTATTGGCATTTGTAAAGCGTACTTCTTCAAAGATAGCCGTTATTGCATCGGCTGTATTGAAATCATCATCCATTGCGGACTCAAAATCTTCTCTGTATTTTTCAAGGGCGTTGACATTTCCCTTTTCGGTGTCGCTCATAGGTTTATCGGCTGCTTTTTCGATAAGGAATTTAAGAGAGTTTACACAATTTTTGATCCTGTCAAGGCTTTTTGATGCGGCTTCCATAAGTTCCTTGCTGAAATTGATAGGACTTCTGTAATGACCGCTTAAAATAAAGAATCTTACGACATCATAAGGTACTTCCTTTACGATATCTCTGAGGGTAAAGAAATTACCTTTTGATTTACTCATTTTTTCGTTATCTATATTGATAAAGCCGTTATGCAGCCAATACTTTGCAAAAGGTTTTCCGTTTGCGGCTTCGCTCTGTGCTATCTCGTTTTCATGGTGAGGGAAGATAAGGTCTTCTCCGCCGGCATGGATATCTATTGTATCGCCGAGATATTTCTTTGCCATGACGGAGCATTCTATATGCCAGCCCGGTCTTCCGCCGCCCCATGGGGAATCCCATTTCGGCTCGCCCGGCTTGAAAGGTTTCCATAGTACGAAGTCCATGGGATCTTTCTTTGTTTCGTCAACTTTTATTCTTGCACCTGCTTCAAGGTCGTCTATATTCTTTCCGCTTAATTTTCCGTAGCCTGAAAAGGATCTTGTGTTATAGAAAACGCTGCCGTTCATTTCGTATGCGTAGCCTTTGTCGATAAGTGTCTTTATCATTTCGATTATCTCGGGCATTTCCTGTGTTACCCGTGGGTGCGTCGTGGCTCTTTTTACATTAAGCCCCTCGGCATCTTTGAGAGCTTCGTCCACATAGCGGTCGGCGATCGCTTCCGGTGTCACTTTTTCGGCATTTGCACGATTGATTATCTTATCATCGACATCGGTGAAATTCTGTACGAAATTAACTTCGTAGCCTTTATATTCAAGATAGCGGCGAACGGTATCGAATATAACATAAGGTCTTGCGTTTCCGATATGGATATAATCGTATACTGTAGGTCCGCAGACGTAC
>JAFUUG010000572.1 GCA_017483905.1 Bacillota bacterium | reverse complement strand
AGTTTATCGGCTGTTTCGACGGAATCAAACATCGGTTCAAGCAGCGGAAAAGAGTCATTCTTATTTTCACTTTTTGCATAAGACTTTGCTCTTCTTGCCGTATACAAAAAGTCCCCCACATATAGCAGTTCTTCTATCGACAATACACCGTCAACAGCCGTCCTCTGCAAAGACGGACGAATATCTTTGAGTCCTCCCAAGGAAAGCAAACCTTTTTTCAGTATCATACTGACAGCTTCGGAAGTCTCTTTCTGTGCATTTACTATTGTATCAAAATCATCTGACGGTATCAAAGCCCTTGCCTCTTCCTTTCCCATAGGAGTTGCTGCATGGGAAGTAAGTTTATCTCTGATCTTGTCAAATTCCAAAGTATGCAGTGCTTTTTGGTTCATTTTAACAAAATTCCTTTCAATCAACAAATATGTTCAATAAAACATATTTATTATAACATAAGTTTTGATTCTGTACCATATTTTTATCAAATTTTTTGATGTATCATTCTTGCGGTATTAAAAATGAACAGGTGTTTTCTGTAATGCCTGTTCATTTTTAGTTATATCCTTTATTCAAATATCCGTTCTTTTCTGTATACACTCGGAGAAACTCCCTTGAATTTACGAAATACATCTCCGAAATAATTACTGTTTCTGAATCCGCATTTTTCAGCTATCTCATTTATGCTGAGATCGGTATCTATAAGCATAACCGCAGCTTCTTTAAGCCTTATGTTTATTAGATATTCCTTGAATCCGAATCCCGTTATTTTAAGAAATTTCTTTGAAAAGTAAGTCTTGCTCATATTTATTCTCTGTGAAACCGATTCAAGCGTAATATCCTTGTCAAAATTGTTTTTGATATATTCTGCCGCCTCCTGTATCGGAATATCATCTATACTGTTTTCTTCCGCAAGGATATTCTTATGGTAATCCCTTGAGCGCATCATAAGTACAAAAAATTCATTTATATAATTTTTAAGCATAAAAATCGAATGAGGATCATCCGACTTCGTTTCATATTCCATACGCTTGAATATATCCATCAAATATTCCCTATGCGCCGCACCTACGCTGTATATAACATTATCGTAGAATTCCATTATCGGATAGAATCCGTAGCTTGAAAATAATTCATTGAAATATTTTCCCTCACATACTATCGAAATACTTTCGCTTATATCATCATCATTGCTTACAGAGCGGTGAAGAGTATCCTTTGTTATGAATATCAAATCCCCTGCCTTTACATTGTATATAGAATCATCTATGAAAAATTTTCGTTTACCGGAAATAATATAATACATTTCATACTGACTGTGACTGTGTGCCTCTTTCATCGGCATAGCTGAATTTTTTGTAATACGGGTGACACGAAATGTTCCGTCTTTTATTTCGCTCATAGAATCGCTCCCTTTTGTATATTATACAGTAAACGACATTTTTTAATTTCATTTACTGTAAAAAATAATTACGAGTACAGTTTTGGAAATTATTCTGTAATTTATTTTATTAAACAGATTAATTATATCACATTTTTTTACAAATGTAAATTATTTATTTTAAAAATACCGATAATTTATGTTCGTAGATTACTACAACAACAAGGGGTGTGAAAAATTTCTCACACCCATGTAATTCAGCCTTATCACATATTTTCCCTCACATACTATCGAAATACTTTCGCTTATATCATCATCATTGCTTACAGAGCGGTGAAGAGTATCCTTT
>JAFUUG010000571.1 GCA_017483905.1 Bacillota bacterium | reverse complement strand
CTTTTGGTTGGCTTGATAAATATCGTCGTTTGTGGAAAAATTGTGAAAGAAAACTTTCAACTTCATTACAAATGACGATTCTTGCGTTCATATCTACTTTTATCAAGAGATTTTAAACAGGCTCTAAGAAGCAATAGCATCTTTCGCAAACTGATCCACTCTCTCGCTCATGCTCCCGAAAGTAACATCAACGACATTCTGCACCTCTGCCAAATCCGACCCAAGTTCAAGACATTCCTTGCCAAATCCGCTTATACTCCTTACAGCAGAACTTATAGCCCTGCCAATATTACTTACTATATCGACTATAGCACCAATGCCAAGTACCTTTCCTAAAAATCCGCTGCCCATACCTCCAAGACCAATACCGCCCAAACTTTCTTTTATACCCTTTGACATCTTAGAAGTGGATTTAGCAACGGATTCAACTGTTTGCGAAACACTCTTCGATATTTTGGCTGTAGATTTAGCAACCGTATTTGCAGTATCTCCAATGCTCTTTCCTATGCTTTTTGATATCCTTGCAGTAGATTTAGAGACGGAGCTTGCAGTACTGCTGATACTTTTCCCAACATTTTTGGATATCTTAGAAGTAGACTTACTGATCTCCGCTGCCGTTTTTGACATACTTTTATTTATATCCTTAGACATTTTTGATATAGGCTTAGTTATGTCACTGACACTTTTACTCAGGCTTTTTGCTGTAGTTTTCACCGGTTCAGATGCACTTTTACCCATGCTTTTTGATACTTTTTCTGCTGACTTAGTTACAGTCTCAGATGCTTTTAAAATCTCTTTTCCTGTTTTTTGGGGTATTTTCACAGTTGATTCGGATACACTGTCAGCCATTCCCGAAAAATTCTTACTTATTTCCTTTGCTGCTTTAGCGGTTGACTTTGCCGCATCATCCGTTATTTCCGAAAAACTTTTACTTATAGCCTTTGCAAGCTTATCAGTTTCTTCTTTTGTGTATATAAGCATATTACGCATATCATTGAGCTGTTTTCTGATATCCGCCGTTTTTCCGGCAAGGACAAGCTGCAATTCATCTAACTTTGTACTCACACTCTCACCACCTCATTTATGCAATAAAAAAGCACTCCGATATTTTGCGGAATGCTTGACATTTCATCTTCATTATGCTATTATAAAATCACAAGGGAACAGCCAAACGGCTGCACCCCACAAATGTTAGTTAAAGTTGTAATTTAACCGCTCTGTGGACCAGACAGGGCGGTTATTTTTTTAGTATGTAGAGTGTTAAGAGTACTAATGTTAAGTAAACTATCGCATTCTCCATAGTTATCCCCCCTCTACTGTTAAGATGAGGGTGAGGAACAACCGCCTGCCATTCCCTTGCTTATCCCATATTATACATTATTCCTCTTGTTTTGTAAACTCTTTTCCCGAAACTTATTTCCATACTCGATCATTCTTGCTTTCATTATCTTCCAGTCCTGGGCCTTATCTTTTTCCTCGTCAAATATTTCAGGAAATGCGGTTTCTATCCTCGGATATTTATTCGGCTGATGATAAGCATACGCATTCAGATTCCCCATTTTATAGACAAGCACCGCATTCATCTTATACCTCTGATTTTCCCTTGTATTATAAGCATTCACATAGTCTGATATTTCCTTAACCGTCATTTCCCAAAAATCTCCGATATAAATTCCTCTTTCAATGCAGTACTGATATAAGTCATAAATCAACGTACTTAAACTTATTATTCGTTCACTATCTCCCCCATTCCCGTTTTTGTCTCCCTGAAAAAACCGCTTACCTTTAATACCTCGGTTATCGTTTCGATAAGCCCCATCAGATCGCCGCCATCATCGACATATTCATCGTACAAATCGCAAACCTCATTCATTTTTACGCTATGATATTTCTGCAAACTTCCATACAATATTATAAGCAGTTCATGCAGCTCCGGAAGTTTTCCCTTTTCGGTCTGTACCATTACATCAATAATACTCTTACCGAGCCTTTTCTCCGTATCAATAATGCCCTGTGCGGATAATCTCAGTTTGTACTCTTTTTCTCCGACTGTAAACAAATGATATTTCATATTTTATCCTCTCTTTCAACCGTTATTGTCTTCATTATCCTCGTTGTCATCATCAGCCGTGTCAGGGAGACACCGTCCATGTCAATTCAGACTGCAATGCAAATGATGCCGTAAATGTCATAGCCGCCCCAACGCTTGCACTATCGACCTTTACATTTACATAGGCTTCAAATTCACAGGTAGTACTATCCGGATAACTCACTTTAAAATATGTGAGTGTATTATCGTCTTCAAGTCCTTTTAACACCTTGAAAGCCGACCCTGATGTATCGGCATCATACAAAAATTTGAACTGTAGATCACCGAGATCTTTTAGACCGTTTATATATTTCTTTACACTGTCTGCAAGTGTCGTTACTTCGACTTTATCCACATCGCCGCCCATTTCGGGTACTTCCTGCAAATTTGCAAGGTCGGTATAAGTTCCGCTGCTGCTTGTTTTATAAGATAATTTTGTTTT
>JAFUUG010000570.1 GCA_017483905.1 Bacillota bacterium | reverse complement strand
TGCTTATTTCCTCTGTACTGAATATTGGCTTGGATATGCTGTTTGTTGCCGTATTCAAATGGGGTGTGGAAGGAGCGGCGATTGCTACCGATATTGCACAGGCTATTTCATTTATCGCCGCTTATCTCTACATGAGAAAGAAATACTCTGTATTCCGCTTTAAACTGAAAGAGTACAGATGGAACGGCGGACGTGTGCTGAGAACCGTTGTGGTTGGCTTTCCTATATCCTTACAACTTATCATTGTGTTTTTTGGATTGACATTTATCCAGAGGGCGGTCAACAGCTTTGGCAAAACAATGACCGCTTCATTTACGGTCGGACAGAGAATTGAAATGTATCTGAATCTCCCGTGCAACGCATTCCAGACGACTCTTGCCACTTATTCCGGGCAAAATATCGGTGCAGGGAGAATGGACAGGATACGAATAGGGGTTAGACAAACACTTATGATCTCACTTATTATGACTCTTGTCATCTCAGCTTGTGTGTGGCTGTTTGCACCGCAGATAATCACACTGTTTAGTCTGAGCGAAGAGTCGGCAGAGTACTGCCTTGCACATCTGAGAGCAGTTGCACTTATCAATGTGGTGCTGTCAATGTATATTCCGATATTCGGAGTGTTTCAGGGAGCAAATCACAGTGGTATACCCACGATTGTCGCAACAGGTGCACTGGGAATGAGAGTGCTTGTGACATACTTGTTCCGTTACAGTGTGTTCTTTGGGTGTACGATCATCTGGTGGAATGGCATCTTTGGTTTTGGTATGGGATTTTTGATAACATGGGGTTGTTATCTGAGTGGAGTATGGAAGAAAAATTCAAGTATATCAGCTCGAAAAGAGCTAAAATAACAGGAGGTAATTCTCATGAAAAAAACTATTTTTATTGTTGGTGCAGGCAAGGGACTTGGTACAGCTATCGGGAAGAAATTCGGTGCAAATGATTTCAAGGTTGTTCTTATGGCAAGGAACGCCGATTCTTTAAGTAGCTTTGCTCAAGAGTTTCAGTCGGAGGGTATCGAGGTCTATAGCAAAACGGCGGACGCTTCCAATGATGCCGCAATGAGCAAGGTACTTGCTGAAGCGGTTGCAGAGTACAGCACACCCGATGTTTTTGCATACAATGTTGGTATCACCTTACCCGATTCGCAACTTACTGAAGGTGTTACCCCGTCCATTCTGCATGAACGTTATCAAACCGACGTTGTTGGTGCTTATAACTGTATCAGGCAGATAGCAACTGATGATTTTGCAAAGAAAAACGGTGTGATCCTTGTAACAGGCGGTGGTCTTGCAATGTATCCTTCGGCGGATTATCTTCCTCTTTCAATGGACAAGGCGGCACTTCGTGCAATGGTGCAGGCACTTCATCCTGTAATGCAGGAAAGAGGAATATTTCTCGGGGTTCTGACCGTTTGCAATGTTATTACAGAAGGTTCAACCTGCGCACCTGACATCCTTGCAGAGAAATATTGGAAACAGTATACGGAACGCAATGACTGGGAAATCATTTGTCAGTAAGGTGATATTGTGGAAAAAATAATGATCCTAAATGGGGCTGCTCGTAAAAACGGAAATACAGCAAAGCTGATAAAAGCCTTTACCGAGGGAGCAATCAGTGCAGGAAATGAGGTTAAAGAGTTTTATTTACAGGAGAT
Source organism: Bacillota bacterium (assembly GCA_017483905.1). Classification (GTDB taxonomy): domain Bacteria; phylum Bacillota; class Clostridia; order Lachnospirales; family CAG-274; genus RGIG4831. Next base: position 917 of record JAFUUG010000570.1, on the reverse strand, counting down.
GAATATCAATGGGTGCTTGGGATGCGAGCATTGTTCAGCAGCTAAAAATTTAAAAGTAGCCTGTATACAAAAGGACGATATGGCACAGATCAATGAAGACTTTGGCTCTGCTGATGTTGTGGTGTTTGCATCGCCCGTTTATTTCTGGACGATTTCGGGAACGTTGAAAACCGTTACCGACAGGCTATATGCACAACTTCGAAGTTTAGGCTATAGCGGCTTTCAGAGAAAGAGTGTTCTTCTTATGACAGCAGGCGGTTCTGATTATAGTCAGGCTGTAAGATGGTATGAAACATTTGAGAGAAATCTGCATTGGAATAATCTTGGTGAAGTTCTAGGCGCAGGAAGAACAGAAGATGCTTTCAGGATAGGAAATGCGATAAAATAATATTGTTTCATCATGTGCTTACTAAAGTGTAAAGGAACGCAATTTGATCCTGTGTTTGCTGATATAATGCTGCAAATATTGTTTAATTATCTGTAATTTAAGATTATTATAGCACAAGTATGATAATTTGAAAAGAATTTTTTGAACAAAAGGTAAAAAGTTCCCCATAAACCTAAAAAGTGATAATTAAAAAAATTTTTGAAATAACTTTTGAAAATAAAAAAATTTTCAGGTGCCTTTTCGATATATAATAGACCTCTTCGGAAACTGGCTTAAACCAAAATTGCAAAAATATAAAATTGCGCAATTAAGCCATAAGAAAATATTACTTATTTAGTTTCCGAAGAAGTCTAATAGAAACAATAGTGATTTGCCGGATAAATTTTGAACAAATGAAAAGGGAGCTGCCTGCTCCCTTAATTCAGATGTTGTAATAATTTCTGAATGAGTTGATAGCCTCAATAAAGGCATCTCCATACTTTTTATATTTTACTTCACCGACACCGGAAACGGATAGAAAATCTTTTTT
>JAFUUG010000569.1 GCA_017483905.1 Bacillota bacterium | reverse complement strand
CCGAGGGCGGCTACCTTGTTCCGGAAGAGTATGACACAAGGCTTATTGAGATACTCGAAGAAGAAAATATCGTGCGTTCTCTTGCAACAAAGATAACAACAGGCGGACTTCACAGAATAAATGTAGCTGCGACAAAGCCAGCGGCGGCTTGGATAGAGGAAGGCGAAGCACTCTCCTTTGACGATGCCTCGTTCGGTCAGCTTACCCTTGATGCCTTCAAACTTCACGTCGCTATAAAAGTCACCGATGAACTTCTCAATGACAATACATTCAATCTTGAAAACTATATAATCCGTCAATTCGGCAAGGCACTCGCAAATGCCGAAGAGGATGCGTTCTTGAACGGCAACGGCGTGAAAAAGCCTACGGGCATATTTGCTACAACGGGCGGCGGCAATACGGCAAGTACGGTATCTGCGATAACGGGCGATTCCATCATCGACCTTGTGTATTCACTTAAAAGACCGTACCGTAAAAATGCTGTGTTCATTATGAATGATAAGACACTTTCACAGGTCAGAAGGCTTAAAGACAGCACGGGAGCATATCTCTGGCAGCCAAACTATCAGGACGGAGAGCCTGACAGGATACTCGGCTACAAGGTTTATACATCTGCATTTGCACCTTCGGATGCTATTGCTTTCGGTGACATAAGCTATTACAACATCGGCGACAGAGGAGCAAGATCGTTCAAGGAACTTACGGAGCTTTTTGCCGGGAATGATATGACGGGATTTGTAGCAAAAGAGAGAGTTGACGGAAAGCTGGTACTTCCGGAGGCTGTACAGATTTTGAGAATTACGGCATCTGCAGCAAAACCAACGGCAAAACCTGTAAATACAGATAAAGAAAAAGCCTGATAACAGAACGGAGGGAGCGAAATGGTAACGGTCGATGAGGCAAAAAACTATCTGAGGATAGACATTGATGAAGATGCTCCTCTCATACAGACACTTTTGAATTCCGCTGTTCAGCTTTGCCTTGATGTTGCAAGGTGCGCACGTGAGGAGTTTGAGGCTTCCGATCTAAGCAAGGTGGCTGTGCTTTATACACTTGCATATTTGTACGAGCATAGAGAAGATGCCGACCATCACGAGCTTACATTGACACTTCGCTCTCTCCTGTTTCCACTCAGAGAAAGTAAAAATATGTTTTGACTGTTTAAGGTTTCTGTGGTAGTATTACTTTATAAAAATGTTTATAGATATTATTTGTAAAGGAGAAACACACAGAAATGTATGATAGTTACATATTGTTAAAATTTATAGCTAAGTTTGATTTTTTATTAGGTTTTTTAGACGGGAAATTATATTTTAATACAACAGACTATTTTTCTAATATTGAAAATGATGGGCAAGGAGATTACTTGGAGGGAAGTACAATTTCAATAAATTATAATAGGAGAAATGGTCAATGCATGAAACTTTGCAACATTAATGGTGAATCATGTATTGTTACATGTAACGAAAATAATATGGTAGGAACACCCATATGTCAATACTCAAGCTATGAAAATAGACACCGTAAAATAATAAGTTTCTATAAAATGTACACCACTTTACAGATTTGAAACTATGCCGATTTTGAAAAAATCTGCTCTTTTAGCAGATTTAAGGCACTTTCAGATTTATTTGTACTTTCGACAAAGGCAACGAAAGTGGCAATAAATACTTGTTCCTTTATGCTTTTGGAAAGTTGGAAACGAAATTCCTGTACACTTTCGTTTTTATTGTTTTCAAAATATGTATCGCTATATGG
>JAFUUG010000568.1 GCA_017483905.1 Bacillota bacterium | reverse complement strand
TTCATAAAATAATTTTTTGTTGGTATAATCATCTTAACACAGAAAAATTAAAATTACAAATATTTATTATTTATATATTGAAATAACCTTAGATTATGATATAATGGGGTTGAGGTGATAATATGGAATTACGGGATATGGAATACTTTTTGGCAATAGCGAGAGAAGAAAATATTACGGCAGCTGCGAAATCTCTGCACTTGTCACAGCCTGCACTTACAAAGCAGTTGAAAATACTTGAAGATGAATTCGGCAAACAGCTTGTTATAAGAAAAAATCGAGGAATAACTCTTACGGAAGACGGAATGATATTTAAAAGACGAGCCGAGGAAATACTTGATCTTGCACAGCGCACTCAAAAAGAAATACGGACTTCCGATGCTGAATTATCGGGAGATATTTACATCTGTGCCGGAGAGACCGAGGGGATCCACTTTTTAACACAAGCTGCAAAGCGTCTGCGTGAACATCACAAAAATGTGCGTTTTCATATTTCAAGCGGTGATACAGATGATGTTATGGAAGAACTCGAAAAAGGACTGATAGATTTCGGATTGTTGTTTTCTGCGTTAAATCCGTCAAAATATCATTCGATGCAAGTCCCATTTCAAGATACCTGGGGCATACTTATGCGAAATGACAGCGAACTTGCCGAAAAAGCTGCTATTGAAACCGGAGATCTGATTGACAGATCACTTATAGTTCCGAGAAGCGGTGATTACTTAAATATAACAGCGTCGTTTTTAAATACAGATCCGTCAAAATTAACGATATCTGCAACATACAGTCTTATTTTCAATGCTTCCATTATGGTCGCCGATGGTTTGGGTTATGCTTTGTGTCTTGATAAGATACTTAACCTCTCGGGCAAGACCGAGCTTTGCTTCCGTCCGCTTGCACCGGAAATAAAGGCGATAATGTATGTTGTATGGAAAAAGCATAAGGTGTTATCAAGATGTGCAGATGCGTTTTTGAAAGAACTCACCGATACCGATAAACTACTTTAAGGAAACACTTTATAGTAAACGACATTAAAAAATGTCGTTTACTATAACCTTAGCTTTTCTTTTGCAAGTGAAAAAAATATTGACAAATCAAAAATTATAAGATATAATTCTTTTAAGTTAGTCTTAGATAACTTGGTGGATAAGAATTTTGGTTTGTAAGTATAAAATTTTTTGAAATAATGTTATCTTCTTTACATAAGGAACAGTATAGATACCGCTTTTTATGTATATTTACAAGATTTTCAAAATAATTAATATAGTTTGAATATTAAAAAATTTATTCTGAAAAAATTATAAACGATATTTTTTAATATTAGATATTGCTTGTACAAGTTAGACTAAACTAATTATTTTGAATAAGACTATCTAAAATAAAATTTTAGAAAGGGAGTGCTTTTTTGAAAAAACACTTAAAACAAGGCATATCACTGTTACTTGCGGCAAGTCTTACAACGGCTTGCATACAGACAACAGCTTTAGCCGAAATAATCCAGTATGATGTACTTTCCGAGTCATATGAACTTGGTAACAGTATCAATGCTATGAGTTCGCCGGGTTTTGAAGCAAACAAAAGCTACAATTTAAAGGCAGAACTCAGAAACGCAAATGAAACAGGCAGCAGATCAATGGCAGGCGATGTCTTGATCGAAGATGTCAGGGCAAAGGTGGATAAAGACGGTAATGTAAAGCTTACACTTAATTTTCGGGCTACGACTATAATGAATATTCCTTGCTATGCTACAGGTTTCTATCTTGCCAATAAAGATGGTGAAAGCCTTTCGGGGTCAAGAAATGAAACTACCGGAGAAGTTACGATAACAGACGGCAAGGAATATACAGAGGCGGATTTTGTTCTTGATAGTGATAATAATGCCGTTGCTACAATTACGCTTCCGTATATTGCTGAAGACGGATATTATCAAGGATTCATAAATTCGTCTTTTATGGCGGCATCGGTCGCACTTTGGCTCGATTATGATTCGATACAGGAAAATAATGACTTCAGCGGTTATGTGCTTATGAATATCCCATACAGCGAGTTTTATAATTCTGAAAAGGCTGATATAGGTGATGTAGATGCTGTTTCTTCTGCTACAAATAAAGTTGGAAATTACGGAAAAGCAGGCGGTGCATATCATAACGGAACAACAGCTGCAAAGGATGAAAGCGGTGCATGGATAGCTGTCGGCGGTGATAACGGTGCTAAGGTAAAAGGTGTCACATGGGCGGTAAAGGCATCAAGTATTGATGAAATAAAGGCTCTCGGCGGTGAAGAGGTAACAGATGATTCAAAGATAACTGTTGCAACTGCTGCACACGGAACTGTGTCACAAACTGCTCTTGCAGGTTATCAGACACTTACCGAAACACCTGCATATTCATATTATGTACTTGAAAATGCACCTGAAAATTATCTTGTACTTGAAAACGGAAAATTTGTCGGCGGTAATGATGTTGCGGAAAGCAATGAAATAAATGTGACTGTATCTTACGGTACAAACTGGGGTGATATCCAGCTTGCTGTTTCGGAAGCTGAAAATGTATCGGATAAGCTTATAAATGCAGTTGTTCTTACGGCTGATGACGGTACATCGAAAGGTCTTTACCACTTGGGACAGGTATGGTCTTTTAAGGATATTGCATGGAAAGTAGCGGTAACAGAGGGACTTGACGGAAAGACGATAAAAAATATCCGCTATTATTGTACCGTAAAGGACAGCGATATCACAGACGAAACGGTACCGGAATATAAAAACTACATTTATGATTACAATGTAAATATTGAAGTTCCGCAAGTTTATACGGGCGAAGTGAAGGCAGATTTCAAAGATGCCAACACGATAGAGTTAAGCGGTCTTCCCGATGATGCACAGGAACTCAAAGCAAAGGTTTACTATACAACAGGCGGTAGAAATGCTGTATATACATATCTTACACCTGTTGTTACAGATCCTGCGGATGATGATAACGACCCTGTATTTGCAAATGTTGAAAACGGTAAGATTGTTATAGCAGCAGGAAGCACAACAAATAAAGCGGGAACTACGGTTGAATACGGAGTACCTGTTGATGGTACGACATATACTATAGAACTGAGCAGCGGCAACTATATAATCAACAAAATAACTGCCGAATATAAAGAAAAGGAAAGTCTTAAAGATGGTAATTACATAGCTGATATTGAGTTTCTCAAAATAGATTCCGATGATACATCAAGTGCGGGAAGGAGTTTTGTTTTAAGCGAAGTACCCGTTGCGGTATCAAACGGAAAATATACTGTAAGACTTATGCCAACAGGAAGCAGTGCATCTATGATAGAAAAAATCGAACAGGAAACAGACGGCACATATACAGAACTTCCTTTTATTGAAAGTGAAAGCGGAAAATATGTTGAGGCAACTCTTAATTCTATTGACGATATTCAAAAGATACAGTTTACTATCAATACAGGTACAAGCTATGGTGTAATGGTAAATCAGGCAAGACTTAAATTCGTTGAAGATACAGTAAAAGAAGATAAATCTTCGGAATCTTCATCTGAATCGACTACGGAAGATAACAGCGGTATATCCGAAGAAACAACTGCCCAATCACCTGCAAAGGCAGAAAAGGCGGCAGATGATACTATTCGTTTCGCAGCAGGTATCGACAGTCTTAACTATAAGGAAGTCGGCTTTATATTTGAAGCAGACGGCAAGGAAGTCAAGAGAAGTACAAAGATTGTTTATTCATCTATTGCCGATTCCAAACTTGCAACATCAGATTTTAATAGTGCAAAATATCTCTATTCATTCGAGATAAGCGACATTGCCGATTTAAGTAAGAATATCAAAGTAACGCCTTATTATGTTGATTTAAAGGGCAATGAAGTAAAAGCAGAAAGCAGTGTATACTCGCTTAACGACTTATCGGGTGATGTTATGCTGAATACTTTGGCAGATGATTCAGCAAGCGGCTCGGCTGTTAAGGCAGATACGGCAGAAAGAAAAAAAGAAGATACGGCATCGGAGAATGAAGTCAAAGAAATAGCAAAAGAAGAGGCTGTTTTGAACGATATTGAGACAGTCAACGCAGAGGAGGTGCTTGACTGATGAGAAAGTCTTATTATACACCGATAATTGAAATAGAAAAATTTGAAAGTGAAGACGTTATTACAACAAGCAGCTTAACAAACGGTGGTGCAAACGGTTCTTCAACAAAGGAAAGTTTCAGTTCACTCTTTAAATAAGTTCTTCTATTGATATGATACAGGGCAAGGTGCAGAAGTGACTGTCCGCCTTGTCCTGTTTTATGTGTGAAGTCTTTATATACAGATCAATACATAGGGAAATACTGATTAACGCAAAAGAAAATAATTACCATCAGCATAGAAAAAATCATGCGGATTATTATTGTATTTGTTCTTCAAAAATACTCATACCGCTCTATACGACACAAATAAAGAAATGATCTATCCTTTGTGCTGTATAAAACGGTATGCCGAAATAATGGGGTCTGTTTTAAGTTTTGTTTAAACTCAAAAACTGATGTAATTTTTCAAGGGAAGGAAATTCCGAATTTTCTTCCCTGATTTATCGTGGTGCCAAATAAGTGTTTTCCTAAACGGATAGAAAAAATAATATTTTGTGAAAATGTTCTATCTTGACACTGAAAAAAAATTTGCGGTATAATGAACTTAATAAATGCGTGTAACGCAAGCAAAGGAGAATATTTATGAGTTACGTATACAAACTGAGAGGAAGAATAGATTCAAACAATGCAAAACAATTTGAGTCCGAAATCCTGTCTGAATATGGAAAACACGGAGATTTGGTATTGGATGCAAAAGAGCTTGAGTATATCTCATCGGCAGGACTTCGTGTTTTGCTGAAATTGCGCAAAATGCAGGATGAGCTTGAAATAACGAATGTTTCGCACTATATATGCGATATACTTGAGGTCACCGGCTTTGATAATCTGCTTACGGTCAGGACGGCTTTGAGAGAGGTCTGTATTGAAAACTGCAAACTGATAGGAAAAGGCGGCAACGGTAGTGTATATCGTATATCTGATGACGAAATAATAAAAGTATATACTCAAAACACCTTGCCCGAAAGTATTGAAAATGAGCGCAGGCTTGGCAAAAGTGCATTTATTGCCGGTGTTCCGACTGCTATAGCTTACGATACGGTAAAGGTGGGCGACAGTTTGGGAATAGTGTTTGAAATGGTAAAGGGAGATGTTATTGCATCAAAATTTATGAATGAACCCGAAAATTTTGATATGTACGCAAAAAAATATGCACAGCTGTTCAAGGAGATACATACAATAGATCTTTCGGAAAAGGGGCTGCCTACAACAAAACAGATCTATACCGGTTATCTTTCACATCTTGACGAGTGGTATGACGAAAAGGAATTGGAATGTTTAAAACGGTTCATAGAGAGCATACCCGAAAAAAATACAATGGTACACGGAGATTTTCATACCAATAATATTATGGTGCAGGGGGATGAGCTTCTTATCATAGATATGGCGGAGATAAGCTGCGGAAACCCAATTTTTGACTTGGCATCATCGTATTATGCACATAGCCTCAACCCAAGACGTTCTCCCGACAGCGTAATGCGCTATCTGAATGTCACGGCTGATATTGCTATACGTCTTTGGGACGTGATGATGAGATATTATTTTGATACGGATGACAGTAAAAAGATAGAAAAATACAATTCCGTCATAGAGGGATTTTGTATGTTAAAAGAGGCTCTTATCCCTGCGATCTGGGTCAATATGCCAAATGAACACAAAAAATATGCAGTCGAGGATGCAAAAAAACATTTCTTTTCCCGATCGGAAGAGTTATTGGAGAAGCTTGATGAAATGTTGGGATAAAAACAAAAGAGCTTCTTGTAAGAAACATAACCGGTTCAAAAACTGCACAGCCGTTTAACAAATAGCTTGCAAAATGGCAAATCGTGTGATATAATCAAATTTATGTTAAATGTGGTTATAAATATATTTTAAATACGGAGGAAAAAAATGTCAAAGAAAGAGATACCTTATAAAATATACCTTAAAGAAGATGAGATGCCAAAGCAGTGGTACAATGTCCGTGCGGATATGAAGAATAAGCCTGCTCCGCTTTTAAATCCGGGAACTCATCAGCCGATGAAAGCTGAAGAGCTTGAAGCGGTATTTTGTAAAGAACTTGTTAAACAGGAACTTAATGATACGGATGCTTATATAGATATTCCCGATGAAATACTTAAATTCTACAAGATGTATCGTCCGTCACCTCTTGTAAGGGCATATTGTCTTGAAGAAAAATTGCAGACACCTGCAAAAATATACTATAAATTCGAGGGAAACAACACAAGCGGAAGTCACAAGCTCAATTCTGCTATCGCTCAGGCTTATTATGCAAAAAAACAGGGACTTAAAGGCGTGACTACGGAAACCGGTGCAGGTCAATGGGGTACGGCTCTTTCTATGGCTTGTGCATATCTCGATCTTAATTGTGAGGTCTATATGGTAAAAGTTTCTTACGAACAGAAACCTTTCAGAAGAGAAGTGATGCGTACTTACGGAGCGACTGTTACACCATCTCCGTCGGATAAGACGAATGTGGGAAGAAAAATACTTGCAGAGCATCCGGGAACTTCCGGAAGTCTTGGATGTGCTATATCCGAGGCTGTTGAGGCGGCTACATCGAAAGAGGGATACCGTTATGTTCTCGGAAGTGTGCTTAATCAGGTGCTTCTTCATCAATCTGTAATAGGTCTTGAATCAAAGATAGCTATGGAGAAATTCGGGATAAAGCCTGATGTAATAATTGGCTGTGCAGGCGGCGGTTCAAACCTCGGCGGTCTTATAGCTCCTTTTATGGGAGATAAATTAAGAGGTGAGGCTGACTATAAATTCATAGCAGTTGAGCCGGCATCGTGTCCGAGTCTTACAAGAGGTAAATTTGCTTATGATTTCTGTGATACCGGTATGGTATGTCCGCTTGCAAAGATGTATACTCTCGGAAGCGGATTTATCCCATCTGCAAATCATGCCGGCGGACTTCGTTATCATGGTATGAGTTCTACTCTTTCACAGCTTTATCATGACGGATATATGGAAGCTGTTTCTGTTGAACAGACAGAAGTATTCAAAGCAGCACAGCAGTTTGCAAGGATCGAGGGTATACTTCCCGCTCCTGAAAGCAGTCACGCAATAAAGGTTGCAATTGATGAGGCTATGAAGTGTAAGGAAACAGGTGAAGAAAAAACTATCTTCTTTGGTCTTACGGGAACAGGTTATTTTGATATGGTGGCATATCAGAAATTCAATGATGGCGAAATGAATGATTATATTCCTACTGATGAGGATCTTAAAAAGGGTTTTGACGGAATACCTAAATTTGAGGGAAATGAGATTTGATAAAGAAGGGATAGCAGAAGCATAATTTTTAAGGAGAGTTAAAATGAAAGACAGAAATTCTTTTTCAAGTTCGCTTGGATTTGTTCTTGCGGCGGCAGGAAGTGCGGTAGGCCTCGGAAATATATGGAGATTTCCTTATCTTGCGGCTAAAGATGGCGGAGGATTGTTCTTATTTATTTATATAGTGCTTGCATTGACATTCGGTTTTGCGATGCTTGTATCGGAGATAACGATAGGAAGAAAATCGAAACAGAGTTGCCTTACAGCTTATGGTACACTGCATAAAAAATCGGGTTGGATAGGTATTTTTGCAAGTGTAGTTCCGTTTATGATATTACCTTACTATTGTATAATAGGCGGCTGGGTAATGAAATACTGTGTTGCATTTCTTGCGGGGAACGGAGCTGCTGCTGCGGAAGATGGATACTTTTCGAACTTTATAACAGGAATGGCGGGAGAAAACAGTGCAGGAGAGGCTGTATATTCAACATGGGGCATAATTCAGCCGATACTTCTTGATGCGGTATTTCTTGCACTAACGGCTTATGTAATATACAGAGGTGTAAATAAAGGAATTGAAGCAATATCAAAAGTTCTTATGCCGATATTACTTATTACGGTTATAGGCATTGCGATATTCTCAATCACGATAACGGATGAAGAAACGGGCAGAACGGGACTTGAAGGACTTAAAATGTATATAATACCAAGTATTGATGGTATGTCGAAGAAAGACATCTTTATTGTGGTACTTGATGCTATGGGGCAGCTTTTCTACAGTATAAGCGTTGCGATGGGAATAATGGTAACATACGGTTCGTATTTCAAAGATGACAGTAATCTTATGAAATCGGTAAATCATATAGAAATATTTGATACACTTGTTGCTTTCCTTGCAGGGGTAATGATAATACCTGCGGTGTATGTTTTACTCGGAAAAGAGAATATGAATAAAGGACCCGGACTTATGTTCGTTGCACTGCCGAAAATATTTGCAAAGATGGGAACTGTGGGCAGTGTAGTAGGGGTCGTATTCTTTGTGATGGTTTTCTTTGCTGCGCTTACAAGCTCGATATCTATTTATGAGGCTGTTGTTTCAAGCCTTATAGACAAATTTGGCTGGAGCAGAAAAAAAGCAACCGTATATGAGGGTGTTATCGCCCTTGTTATAGGTGTATTTATTTGCCTTGGATATAATTTGCTTTATTTTGAAGCAAAACTCCCAAACGGTAATGGTACTACGGCACAGTTACTTGATATATTTGACTATGTGAGCAACAATATACTTATGCCGATAGTGGCTATAGGAACTTGTATACTTATCGGCTGGATAATCAAACCTAAGACTATTATTGATGAGGCAACAAAAAACGGTGAAAAATTCGGAAGAAAATATCTATATATTGCAATGATGAAATTTATTGCACCTATAATGCTTGTTGTGCTGTTTTTAGGTTCAATCGGTGTTATAAATTCAGAATAAGGTGCAGATACGGAGGATAATATGGCTGGTTCGACTTACGGAAATCTATTCAGAATAACCACATGGGGAGAATCACACGGGAGAGGTCTTGGAGTTGTGATAGACGGCTGTCCGGCAGGAATAGAAATAAGCGAAGAGGATATACAAAAAGACCTTGACAGAAGAAAACCCGGAAAGAATAAATTTACAACACAGAGAAACGAAAGCGACAAGGTGGAGATAATGTCGGGTGTATTTGAGGGGAAAACCACAGGTACACCTATATCTCTTGTGATCTTCAATAGCGATCAGAAATCGAAAGATTATTCCAATATTGCCAAAGTGTTCAGACCCGGTCATGCCGATATGGGGTTTTACAAAAAATTCGGTATAAGGGATTACAGAGGCGGCGGAAGA
>JAFUUG010000567.1 GCA_017483905.1 Bacillota bacterium | reverse complement strand
ACTTTGTTTAACTGTTTCATAAAAAGCACCACTTGTGCCAACATAACAATCTGGCGACAATTCTAGAATAAATATTTCTCCTGACTGTGTAATCCGGCAATCAATTCGCATGAATTCAGCTTTGTCAAAAGATTGAAATAATTTAACCATCTTCTCTTTTGTTTTAATATCAATAAATTTGGATTTTTCATAACGTTTGTCTTCAGGACTAATCTTTTTATACTCCAATCCGTATATCTCATTTTCAAAAAAAGCTTTGTTTTTTAGTATCAAGTTACTTTCCCCCAAAAAAGCAATGTCCTTTTTATTTCCGATAATCACAACAGACACTTCAAATCCAGGAATATACTCTTCAACTAGAATAGGCATTTTTTGATATTGATAAAGTTCTTTAACCAATGCTAAAGTTTCTTCAGTAGTATTAGTCAATGATTTATTTGCAATACCGTTCGATCCCCCACCAAAATTGGGTTTAACAACAATTGGCTTCTTCATACTACCAATCACAGCTTCATTAATAAAACTATCAGGTGAATAAATAATGTTTCCAGGGCAACCAACTAACCCGAAATTTTTCATATATGCTTTTGATAAAAACTTATCATTACATATCATCTGAGTATATGAATCTGCTCCCAAATATTTCACATTATTCGCAGCACAAATTGCTGGCATTAATGATTTAGAATCGGCTGCTGCTGTACCATAAAAAGTAGATACTACAAAAGTATTTGGATGTTTTATAATGAAGTTATTTGCTTCCTTTAATGAATATGTCAAATGTACATTATCTGAAAAATTACGCAAAACTGTAAGCATTTCATCTCTGGCGTTAATTTTGTTTCCCTCACTATCTCTGCTTTTGATCGTATAGTCTTTTTTGTATTCACAATTATCAGTTACAAATAAAATGCTTTCTAACAACATAATTTCAACCTCCGATAATTTAGAGTTATCCTTTATTTAGTTTATTCTTTCCTACAATAATAGTATATCATATCGAACTCTGCCGATAAATTGTCGAGTTTGCAGAAAATGGATCCTGCAATTTGTGAAGATTATACCAAAAAACATATACAATTTTGTGAACACTGCTATTTTGAGTGGTGATGTTCCATTTTATATAGCTTTTAAAACAGTTTCATTGCATAATTTTCTTAGTTTGATTTAAGGAGAATGAGCAATGGGAATTACAATTAATCTTAATAAACTTACGGAAGATTATTTGAGATTTTGTGAAAAGCGAAAAAATCTTGATAAAAAGACAATTAAGTCATATCGGATTGATCTTCGGCAGTACAGTGAATTTGTAAAATCAAATAATTCGGATTGGGCGAAAAAAGGTTCGGTTGAGGAATACATAGATCAACTGCACACTAAATACAAGCCCAAAAGCGTTAAGCGGAAGATTGCTTCACTCAAAGCGTTTTTTCACTATCTTGAATTGGAGGATATCATAGAAATAAATCCGTTTCATAAAATCCAAGTCAAGTATAAAGAGCCTTTTATTCTACCAAAGACAATCCCTATCAACACCATTGAAGCTATTATCAATTACGCTTATGAGCAATACAAAAAAGCAACCTCTGCGTACAGCAAAAAGGTTGCTTTGAGAAACATATTGATATTAGAATTGTTGTTTGCAACAGGGATGCGAATTTCAGAACTTTGCTCGTTAAAAAGAGATCAAATCGATTTTAGCGACTACATAATCAAAATATACGGCAAAGGCTCAAAAGAACGTTTGATTCAGATTTGTAACGATAACGTCCGGCGGTTGATTGATAAATACATAAGCACTATAGAAGCGGAAAATAATGAGTATTTCTTTATCAACAGACTTCATAACCGTATTTCGGAGCAATCTGTGCGATATATAATCAATGACTACGCCAAAAACGCTCAAATATCTCAGCATATCACGCCGCATATGTTCCGTCATTCATTCGCTACTTTGCTGCTTGAGGAGGATGTAGATATCCGCTATATCCAGCAAATGCTCGGACACAGTTCCATAACGACTACACAGATCTACACCCATACAAGTATCCGCAAGCAAAGAACGATTCTTGCAACTAAGCATCCCAGAAACAAATTTGAAATAACACTTTAGACCGCACTTTCGTCAATCAGTGTCAAGCAGATATCATAGAAAAACCGTTTTACGTTAATCATATACCACCTGACAAGTCTTTCATAATGTCTGCAAAAGTATCATAAACAGGTACGCCGCATCGCTTCAACAGCTTTGGTGATTGCTGTCCGCCGGAGAACAAAATGCAATCCGCACCCAAACCACGAGCTGTTTCATAATCGTGTACCGTATCACCGATATATAAGGTCTGATTAGGCGCAAATCCGTGTTCCTGCATATATCTTATACCACGATCTTTTTTGCTTTCCATTACGATATTCTCTGTTCCGAGAATATCATCAAAATATTGTTCAACTGAGAACTTGCTTGCATATTTTGTGATTTCTTTCGTTTTGAAAGCCGAAAGAATAATCTGCTTTAGTTTTTTATCTGCAAAGGAACACAGTATTTCTTCGACGCCTGTATGTAAGTCTATTTTATCTGAAAGTTGGTTGTAAAGTATACCCCACTCGTCATCAAGCATTTCCATATCGTGCCGGTTCAAGTCAAAAATCTTACTGTAAAAATTCACAATCGGTGTATCGACATTATCCCGATAATATTCAAAAGTGATCGTCGGATAGCCGAATCTTTGGAGCAAAAGATTTGTTGCTTCAAAAGCAATGGGTGCATCGTTAAGAATCGTTCCGTTCCAATCCCAAATAATGTTTTTGTATTTCATTTTATAAATCCTCTGTTGATAACCTTTTTTAACAGCAACGGCTGAATTTGCGGATACGTCCAGCTTGTGGGCAGCTCGTTAAATAGTTCAACTCGTTCGATCTCGCTGTGCAGTTCGCCCTCAAAGCTCTTTATCTCTGCAAAATAGAGCTTACCAAAGGTTTCCTGCCCGTCAAAGTTATCGGGAGCCGTTACGGAATATGCGCATACAGGTTGAATCTTATAGTCGATTGCTCCTGTTTTCTCATTCAATTCACGCTTAGCTGTATCGTCAATAGCTTCGTCTGTTTCTCTGTGACCTCCGGGGCATTCGTAGGTATCACGCTCTTTGTGCTTGCAAAATACCCACTTACCGTTGGATTTAGCAACAATCACGGCGAATTTGAGCAGGCTGTCGTCTATCGTGTCATAAAACTTTACAATTGTGTTCATTCGATTACCTCTACAATTCAACTAACCGATTATTTTCAAAATAATAAATGTTTTCTTTCTTATAACCATACAGTGAGCCTTTATTGCTGATGTGCGGCTCAAAGGTAAAATATTTCACCTTGCACAACCGCAGCTTATTACCTTTTTCGATATATACACGGTCATTCTTGTATTTTTCAATGGAATGCCCTAAATTTCCCAGAAAATCAAGATTAATGAATCCGTGGTTGCTGATATAAGCGTTCATATGATAATAAAGCTCCTCAAAGGTTATATCGGGAGCAGCAAATCTTATCAATTCATTGTGCAAAGCTTCTTCCATTTGTAAACCGTTTCGCCATTCGCTGTTTTGAATATACTCAATCCGCTCAACAACCGCTCCGTTTTCAATAATGATCGTTCGGGCATAATCTCCCCATACATTATTACGTTGCGGACTTAAATCAAACGTAATAATATCATTATCTGAAATCAGTTTATCGGCTGTGATGTATTCTCTGCCCGATAATGACAACGTGGTATCATTATCTCTGAAAATAAACGCACCTATATCCCAATACCAAAATGAATCTGCGCCAAGCGAAAGCATTTTTTCTTCACACAATCTCCTAACTTCCCGTAAATTCATCTTCGGTTCAATGACAGTTTTGATATATTGAATCGTTTGTTTTGCGATGTTTTGGACTTCTGAATGATTCATAACGACCTCTTTTACAGACATTGATTAAAGGTTGTTTTATCTGTACAATTATAACCTGATCTTTTATAAAAATTAAGCGTGCTGTCGCTTTTTGAGCCTGTGAGCAGCATCATCTTATAAGAATCAGCCTTGACCGCTAATACTATTTCGTAATTCATTTTCTTTGATTTTTCTAACAAGCATTCTAAACCTCGCCAAACGCTATTTCAAGCATTTCTATTCCTCTGTCATACGAATCACTGATTTCTTTGAGCATATCATTATAAAATGCAACAGCAGTTTTCTGACGTTCTCTTGCAATCTCGTTTCCTCTTTTGGTATAGAAACAATCATACATCTTTTCGAGTTTTATTTATACTCTTGAAAGAAGGACGGATTATCATCATCCGTTCCGTCGGAAACTCTGCCATCAGGCAAAAGTGAATATTACGGCTCACCGACAGTGCCCTTGTAGAACAATGTTCTTGCGATTCCAATAGCGCCTGTTGCGTCGATTTTATCAGCGTCAAACAAAATCTTAGCTTCAAGCGACTGCGGCGGATTATTTTGTTTGAAACGGTGGGCTTGAATACAGTGCTTCACCTTATCGGCAAAGTATTTGCTGAAATAGTTTTCAAGCAAATAGCAATACGCTTTTTTGCCGCCGACCATAGCGTGGCACAGCTTTGGGTTTTCAAATTGCTCTTTTCTGCCGATGTCGTGCAGCAGACAGGCACAAATCAAAACATCATAATCAACATTCTGCTCTGTTTCTGCAATATCCATAGCGGTGTAAAGCACTCGGTAAATATGATCCTTGTCGTGTGCACTGTCACCCATACAGGAACTCATATATTTTTCTAACAAGACAAAGGTTTCTTTGTTCATATCAAGAGTATTCCTTTCTTTTCTCCCCATTTATCTTCTCTATTGTTTCTTTCTTGATTGCACTTCTAAGATTTCTGAGATATGAAGAAAACTCGCACCTATCCTCTGCGTAAGTTAAGTTTACCTCATACTCATTATCCGACCAAGTTGACAGATCCGCTTCATTATGCTGTATGACAGCTTCTAAACCGTCAAGAGCTTTGAAGAGCTTTGCTTCGAGCGTTTGACGTTCTTCCATCTCCTTATATAGACCAAGCAATTCGGCATTGTACGGAACAGGAAGATGATTCACCCAATCATATAATAATACTTTCTCGGTTTCTTCGTCTGCGGTTGTTTTCTCAAAGGCAGGAATGTCACCGGTAAACGCTTCACCCATATCGTGAATCAGGCACATCTTGATAACCTTGTCAATATCTGTTTCGGGAAACTCGTCCTTCATAAAGTACGCCATTAACGCCGTGCGAAAGGTGTGCTCAGCAACGCTTTCGTATCTTCCGTCAGATGTATATGAATGACGTGTAGTGTTTTTTAGTTTTTCAATAGTGTTCATAGTGTTAAGTAATTTATTGATATCCATAATTATTCTACACCTTTATTGCCTTAACAAGCAGAAAATCAGGTTTGTGCAGTAAATCTTTATACTCAAGATAATCGCTAACCATTTTACTTGTTGGAACAGGCTCAATTAGTTTGTTGATTTGAAAACCCGAATTAATCAGGGTATTTATGATAGTGGAAAATGTTCGATGATATTTCTTTACTCTCTTAACAAACCAAAAGGATTCTCGTTCTCCGTCAATGCTGTAATTTGAAACGTTGGCAAACAACTTCTCTCCGTTTTCTTTTTTTGTCCATCGACTTCCGTTTGAAAAGCAGGTGTTTATCGGATGCTCCTGAGAAAACGCCAAAACGCCTCCGTCATTTAAAAGTCGATAAATATTTGTAATCAGAGTTTGAAAATCCTCAACATAGTGAAAAGCAAGTGAACTGACAACAATATCAAAACGTTCTTGTAATTCTCCAATATCTTCCATTGGAATATTCAAATAGGTAATGTTTTGATGTGTGTTTTCAGCTTTGGCTATGGCAAGCATTTTCTGTGAAATATCAATGCCCACAACTCTCTTTGCGCCCTTTTCAATAAAGTTAATACAGTGTTCACCATAACCACAGCCTAAATCCAATACAGTCTTGTTATTTAGCGTAGGAAGCAGAGAAAAAAGCGCAGGCTTTTCAAACATATTGTTGGCATTATTCTCATTTTCTCTTATTTTAGAATATCCGTTGAAAAAGATTTCATTATCATAGATGTTTTGCATAGTCGTAATCAAGTCCTTTTGTTCAATTCTTTTCTTATTATACCATTAGATATACTTGTTGACAATTATGCGACTACCGAATTATCATACCATATTCAAGTGTAAAAAGTATCGTGTTGGCAAAAACGATAGCGATTTCGGCAAAAACGATAATGAATTATTAAATCGCATAGATGACAAAGCTTTTTATATAGGGTATAATGGATATAACGAGGAGGGAGCTTTATGATTAAAGTATTGGTTTGTGACGATGATAAGATGATTACCGATAAAGTACAAAGTCTGTTGGATGATATTCAAGAGAAATACGGCTTTGAGCTTGATATACAAATCTATAACGATGGACAATCGGTTATGGATAACAACGAAATATACGATATAGCCATTGTTGACATTGAAATGCCAGATGTGGATGGGCTGGCTTTAAGCGAGGAATTGAAAAGGCGTAATCCTGACACTATCGTGTTGATTCTCACATCTTTTTCCGATTATCTTGACAGCGCAATGCGGATTCAGGTTTTCAGGTATCTTTCAAAACCGATTGACGAAGAACGGTTTACAAAGAATTTTATAGAAGCCGTCGGTTACTATAAACAAATCAGCAAACAAATCATTGTGGAAAGCGGCGATGAAGTCCTCACGATAAAGACAAAGGATATTCTCTACATAGAAAACCTCAAACACGGCTCAGTTATCGCTACCAAGCACGGAGATTACAAGACAAACAAAAAGCCGCAGGAATGGTATGAGATCATCAATCAGCCGAATTGTTTTACCTTTTCCCATAAGAGTTTTTTGGTGAATCTTCAAAACGTGATTAACTTCGACAGAAACACGGTACACTTTCAAGGCTCTAATGATACTGTCAGGATTGCCTGTATATCACAAAGAAAGTATTATGAATTTAAGAAAGCGTTTTTTGATTTTGCGGGAGGGATAAGATGACTTTAGTTTGTTACGCATTTGTATATGTATTTGAATCTCTGATTGCATTGATGTTCTTTGGTAATAAGTTCACACAAAGAATCAAAAGCGGTTTTATTATTCTGAGCTTTATGGTTTCAGCGGCAATTCAATTCGGTATAAATCTTATCAGTATTCCTAATCTAAATTTGGCTTCTTTTGTTATTTTTAATTTCCTGCTTTGTTTTCTATGCTATGAATCAAAGGTACCACAAGCTATTTTTAATTCTCTGCTTTTAGCTGCAATAATGCTCATAACTGAGTTGGTCACTGTATATGTTTCAAGATTTGTATTTGGAATCGGCGTTACCGAGCACACTTCAAACGATATGCTATTGATGATACAGAGTGGTACGGCAAAACTGTTATACTTCCTCACGGCTTACTTGATTTCCAAGTTTGCTACAAAAGAAAGCCGCAGTGATCTTAAAAACGCAAAAAGCGCTTTGCTCCTTTTATTACCTATTGCATCAATCGTTGTGTTGCTCGGTATAGTCCGTATAACAGAACTCTACGCTACAACCGACAATATCTATATTCTGTTTAGCATTGCAACTATTCTTTTGATGTATGCCAATATAACGGTTTTTTGGGTACACGAATCGCTGATTAAAACGCAAAGAGAAAACACGGAATTGCAGTTACAGGCGCAGAAAGCGGAGCTTGATACCGAGTATTATACTTTGCTTCAAAACCAGTATGAGAACTCCAATATCCTGATTCACGATATTAAGCGCCATTTGCTTTCTATCAAGGATTTAGCCGACGAAAATGATTGCGACGGAATTGAGCATTACATAGACAATCTTTACAGCGAATATGAGGTCAAAAACATCAAGAAATATAGCAATCATAAATTGGTCAACGCTATCATCAACAGGTATGCAAAAGTATTTGCGGACAGCGGTATCAATTTCAACTGTGATATTAGAAACATTGACTTCTCATTTATTGCAGACAATGATCTGACGTCGCTGTTGGATAATCTTCTTGAAAATGCTCTTGAAGCGAGCCGAGATTCAGAGTATAAAAAGGTGGAGCTGCTTATTGCGCCCACAAACGTCAACTATATTTCCATATCCCTCAGTAATACTTGCTTCGCCGCCCCGAACATCAAAAACGGCAAGTTGATCACAACAAAGAAAAAATCCGCACCTCACGGGTACGGAATCAAGAGTATCAAACGGATCGCTGATAAGTACGATGGTGATGTATCGTTTAATTATGATAATGAAACACAACTATTCCAGATAAGGATTGTGCTAAAGAAAGTCGATTAACTATGAGAGAAATAAGAGCATTATTGACAGTGTTTAGGGGCAGTTCGGCTGAACAACTAATCAAATACGCAAATGGATTTGATATCTTGATTTTACCCAACGATAAGGTAAAAGATTCTAAAAAGCTGATTGATATGATAGCAGACGGTACATATGATTATGTTTTAAGTTTCGGGCAACGACCGAACATTAAAAATAAAGTATATATCGAAACAACTGCAAGAAACAGAGAATCCTCAACAGGAACAAACTTTGATTGCGAAGCATTACAAAGGTCTTTTGAATCAAATGGAATCTCGGCAAAGATTTCTCATAATGCCGGAACATCCTATTGCAATTGCCTATATTATAACGGCTTGAAGTATATTCAACAGAATAACCTGAAAACAAATATGGTATTTATTAACATCCCGTTTTTGAAAAACATTGATGATATAGATTTGTTTTTTACAAAAGGATTAGAAACGATTTCAAGTGTAATGAGTTTCAGAGGTTGAGATGAGAATTAAATGTTTGCTGACAAATTCAACAGAATACAGACAATTCAATTGTTGTGAAAACGGAATTTATACTTTAAAAATCAGCAAGAATTATGCTTATTGGTATTATGATATTTGCGATTTGATTGATTTCTATAATAACACAAGCATTGAAGTTGTTTTAGATATAGATGAAGCTGATTTATCCCTT